>JACDEG010000624.1 GCA_013816505.1 Pyrinomonadaceae bacterium
GGCCTGCGCGAGCGCGGGCGCGTCGTTCGTGCCGTCGCCGGTCATCGCGACCAGTTTGCCTTCGGCCTGCTCGCGCTTGATGAGCGCCATCTTGTCTTCGGGCTTCGCCTCGGCGAGGAAGTCATCGACGCCCGCCTCCGACGCGATGGCCTGCGCCGTCAGCGGATTGTCGCCGGTAATCATCACCGTCCGGATGCCCATCTGCCGCATTTGGTTGAAGCGTTCGCGCATCCCCTGCTTGACGATATCTTTCAGGTAGATGACGCCGAGCGGGCGGTGATTATCAGCAACGACGAGCGGCGTGCCGCCCTGCCTGGCGATGCGCTCGACGATCTCGCGCAACTCTTTCGGGGCTTGAACGCCACTTTGCGCGACATACCTTTCAATCGAATCGACCGCGCCTTTGCGTATCTCGCGACCGTCGAAGTCGACGCCCGACATGCGCGTCTGCGCGGTGAACGGGATGAAAGTCGCGTTGTGGCTCGCCAGCTCGCGCCCACGTAAGTTGTACTTCTCTTTCGCCAGCACGACGATGCTGCGACCTTCCGGTGTTTCGTCCGACAACGACGATAACTGAGCGGCGTCGGCCAAATCATTCTCGTTGACGCCGGGGAGCGGGATGAACTCCGCCGCCTGCCGATTGCCGAGCGTGATCGTCCCCGTCTTGTCGAGCAAGAGCGTGTTGACATCGCCCGCTGCTTCAACTGCGCGACCGGACATCGCCAGCACGTTGTACTGTATAAGCCGGTCCATGCCCGCAATGCCAATGGCCGAGAGCAAGCTGCCGATGGTCGTCGGGATCAAGCAGACCAAGAGCGAGACGAGCACGAAGATTGTTTGCGGCGCGCCTGAGTAAATTGCAAACGGCTGCAACGTGACGACCGCGAGCAGGAAGATAATCGTCAGCCCGGCGAGCAGGATCGTGAGCGCAATTTCGTTCGGCGTCTTCTGCCGCGAAGCGCCTTCGACAAGGGCAATCATCCGGTCGATAAACGTCTCGCCGGGGTTCGAGGTGATGCGCACTTTGATTTGATCTGAAAGCACGCGCGTGCCGCCTGTGACCGCCGAGCGGTCGCCGCCGGCCTCGCGTATGACCGGCGCCGACTCGCCTGTAATCGCCGATTCATCGACGCTCGCTACGCCGGCGATGATCTCGCCGTCGCCTGGAATAAATTCACCTGCGGTGACGACGACGACATCATCTTTACGCAGTTGCGGCGCCGGCACGGTCTGCGTCTGTCCATTTGGTAGCAGCTTCCGCGCGACCGTCTCGGTCTTGGCTTTGCGCAGGTTGTCGGCCTGCGCCTTGCCACGCCCTTCGGCCATCGCCTCCGCGAAGTTGGCGAACAGCACGGTGAACCACAGCCAGAGCGTGATCTGCAATTCGAACGGCGTGTTCGTCACGCCCTCGACCGGCGCGACGATGCCGCGGATGAATTGAATCGTCGTCAGTACCGAGCCGACTTCGACGACGAACATCACGGGGTTTTTCGCCATCGTCACCGGGTTCAATTTCCTGAACGAATCGACGACGGCGCGCCGCACAATCTGCCCGTTCCAAATCGCTTGTTTTCTTGTTGTTTCTGCCATGTCTCTCTAAGGGATGAGGGCGGAGGGATGAGGGATGAAGCACGACCAACTTGCCTGCTTCGTTCCTTCTTCATCCCTCATCCCTCATCCTTCATCCCTTCTAAAATGTCTGTCCACCAAGCATCAAAAAGTGCTCGACGATGGGGCCTAAGCTCAAGACCGGAAAGAACGTCAGCGCGCCGACGATGACGATCACCGAGATGAGCAGTGTGGCGAAGAGTGGCGACGTGACCGGGAATGTGCCCAAAGATGGCGGCACGGTCTTCTTGCGCCCCAAGTTTCCGGCGATGGCGAGCACCGGGATGATGATAAAGAATCGTCCGATCAGCATCGCGATGCCGAGAGCCGAGTTGTACCAGAGCGTGTTCGCGCTGATTCCAGCGAACGCTGAACCGTTGTTCGCGGTTGCCGAGGTGAATGCGTAGAGTATCTCGCTTAAGCCGTGCGGCCCCTGATTGTTGAGTTGCGACGTGCCGAAGTCCGGCGCGACCGATGAGATTGCGGTGAAGACAAGCACCGAGAGCGGGAAGACGAGCACCGAGAGCATCGCCATCTTCACGTCGAATGCTTCGATCTTCTTACCGAGATATTCGGGCGTGCGTCCGACCATCAGTCCGGCAATGAAAACCGACAGGATGACGAAGATCAGGATGCCGTAAAGACCTGCGCCGACGCCGCCGAAGATTACTTCGCCGAGCATCATGTTGATGAGCGGGATCATGCCGCCAATCGGCGTAAAACTATCGTGCATCGAGTTGACCGCGCCGCACGAAGCGTCTGTCGTCACCATCGCGTAGAGCGCGGAGTTAGCGATACCGTAGCGCACCTCTTTGCCTTCCATGTTGCCGCCCGTTTGCATCGCGCTCACATTTTGGTCAACGCCCAATCCTGCGAGGATCGGGTTGCCACGTGCCTCCGCCCAATACGTGACTAGCACACCGGCGAAGAACAGAAACGACATCGCCGCGAAGACCGCCCAGCCGTGCTTCTGTGCTTTCACCATGCGCCCGAGCGTGTAGGTGAGTCCGGCAGGGATCATGAAGATGGCGAGCATGGACAACAGGTTCGAAAACGGCGTCGGGTTCTCGTAAGGGTGCGCGGCATTGGCATTGAAGAAGCCGCCGCCGTTCGTGCCCCACTGCTTAATGAACTCTTGCGACGCGACCGGCCCCTGCGGAAGAGTCTGTGTCGCCGCCGTTTGCGTCTCGGTCACAGGGTCGCCGTTGGCGTCTGTGATACCAGTCCCCTCGGCGTCCTTCGTCGGAACCTCGACGGTCTGACTGTCAACAATCGTCGCCGTGTCGTAAGCCTTGAAGTTTTGAATCACGCCTTGCGAGACGAGCAGGAGTGCGCCGATGATGCAGAATGGCAGCAGCACGTAGAGATTGGCGCGCACGAAATCAACCCAGAAATTGCCGAGTGTCTCGACCTCGCGCCGTGCAATGCCGCGTATGAAAGCGACGGCGATGGCGATGCCGGTCGCGGCTGAGACGAAGTTGTGGTAAGCCAGTCCCGCCATTTGCGACAGGTAGCTCATCGTCGTCTCGCCGACGTAAGATTGCCAATTCGTATTCGTCGTAAATGATGCCGCCGTGTTGAAGGACGATGAAGGTTCGATGTTCGACAGCCCCTGCGGATTGAACGGTAAGACACCCTGCAAGCGTTGAATCAGATAAGTGAGGAGCATCGAAACGACGCTGAACAACACTATCGCTATCGCATACTCCGTCCAACGCATCTCGCGCGTCTCGTCCACTCCGGTTAAGCGATAAAGCAATCGCTCGACGGGGCGCAGCACCGGGTGCAAAAACGTTCGCTCGCCGCTGAATAGACGCGCCATAAAGACGCCGAGCGGCTTC
>JACDEG010000165.1 GCA_013816505.1 Pyrinomonadaceae bacterium
CGCTGTCGGTAGTCAAGCGTTTAGTCCAACGGGCGCGCTCGATAGGCAGCCGATTACGAGCTCAAACGGGGAGGTTTGACTCGTCCTAATGTGACATTGTCAAGCTATGTATCAAGGCAAAAGTCAATCAAGACGGTATATGTGCTCAACCCTGAACCTGGAAAACTTTTGCTCAGGTACTTAAATCAGAGCATATGGCAGTGGGACAAAGACGATTCACCACCAAGACACAAAGACACAAACTGAAGTGAGCAGCCTGGTAGCGGTTTTCGATTGCGTGCGACCGTTGAGAGGCTTTTCTCGTGACCGCCGTCTCAACATGTACCGGCGGGCGGATCTCGCCTTTCAACGGAAGTTGAGTAGTCGCTACCCAATGACAAGCCGCTTTGAATATCTTGGTGCCTTGATGGTTAGATTTCGGTCCCGATGGTGTTTGGTAATTTCCGGACAGAGATGAACTGACCATGGGACGCGCGGGGCTGTCGCGCTGCCGTTTGGGTGGGCAACCGCGTATAAGATTTCTGACCGGACTGGCATGTGACGAAAAGGCGCGGGCCGGCTTTCAGTTGTGGGCGGTGGCGCTGCTCTCCGCACCACTCGCGACGCTGCTGCCGCCCGCCACTTTGCGCAAGCCCAACTCGGCGGCGCAGTCGTGGCACAGCCAGACGATCACATTCGGCGCGTCGGCCCAGAAGAAAGCGGTGACGTTGTTGGCGACCTTCATCGCCGCGGTGCTGCCCAGTCGCTGGATCATTTGGACGTAGGCCGTGCCCCTGTAGAATTCACCTTCCGCATCCTCTTGGCGGTGAATGCATTCGCGCTCGCGGTAATGTTGCTCCGCCGTCTTGTGTTTGTTCATCGGCCTTTCCTTCGTGCCAACACAGGGGATAGGTTAGTTCTGAAGAGACGTGCGGCAAACCCTACCACATTGATTTGGAGATGGCGCCCGTCCTTCGCTGGTAGCGTTGAATTTCCCCGCCCCGTCGGTGGCAACCTCAGTTCGCAACGTTGACGAGGCTCACCGCATCCGCCGGTGCTGGGGCATCCTCCGGCATGTGAATGCGCTCGCCCCGCTTGACCCCCTCATCGAAAAGTTCGTCGCGGCGACCGCCCTTCGCGCCGCCCGACGACGCGGCTTTCGCCTGCGTCATACGACAACTGCCTTCAAAGACTGCGCCCTGTTCAACCACCAGCACCGGCGTTTCGATATTGCCGGTGACGTGCGCGGAGCGGCCCATCTCAATGCGCTCGGTAGCGATGATGTCGCCGTTGATCGTGCCGTTGATTTTCGCGGCGGCGACTTCTACGTTCGCCTCGACGTGCCCGCCGGAACTGATAATCAGCGTTCCCTTGTCTGAATAGACGCGGCCCGAGAGGTGGCCGTCGACGCGCAGCATCCCTTTGAAGTTCGCCTCGCCGGTCAACGTCGTACCGCTGCCGACGAAGCCGCTGACGACCCCATCTTTAATGTCACGTGCCAACGACTCGGACTCCGTGACCGCCCGCGACGTAGACGCCGGTCGCTCGCTCCTGGTCATGATCGGCGCGGGGGTGGCATGCTGCTCGCCAATCGACGGGTGATGGACCGGCGACGTGGATGGGGGGGTCGAACCCGTCGGTGCGGGCGGCGGCGCGGCAGATTGATTCTGCTCAGAGTTCTGTCCGACCTTTTGTCCGGGGTTCTGACTGGACTGTTCGGCCCTCGCGCCTTTTCCTATTCGAAACATTTTGAAACCTCCTGCTGGCTACAAGACTTGCGACCGTCGGCGACAATCGGCGGACGGCGGTGCGCTCTTGTCCTGGAAGCGGCGACCGGCGGTGTCGCGCTTAAAGAAAAATGGTGGTGATTTATCAGCTTAATCTGAAGATGGTTGTACTGGGGCAGACGCTCGCCGAAACGAACTTCGGCAATAATAAACACAGCCGCGCGCCCGTGGTCATTGCATTGATGTTGCATTGCCGTTATGTTGGCGTGACACGACGCAGTGTATGATTGGTGTGCGAAAACTTCTCCGCCCGTTGGGTGGGCGGATGCGTTATGATGGGCCGTCAAGTGTCCGCAGGTCGTTTCGGTTTTCATCAACACTAAATTTTAAAGTTGGAGTTTTTCGCGAGCGGCGCTCTTTCGCGGAGGCGTCGCCTTGGTTCGACGTGCGCGGGTATTATCGCGGAGGTGCGAATAATAAACAATGGGTGAGAATAAATCGGCCAGCGCGACCGTTCTGATTGTCGAGGAGTACGAAGACCCGCGCCTTGCGATGAGGCTGGCGCTGGAGCAATACGGGTATCGTGTGATCGAAGCCGGCGACGGGCAAGCCGCCGTCGAGGTCGCGGCGCGCGAGCGGCCCGCGGTTATTCTGATGGACATCACACTTCCGGTACTTGACGGACCCGCGGCGGCCAAGCTGATCCGCGAAGACGAAGGCACGCGCGACACGATCATCGTCGCGATCACGGCGCACAACGAAGCGCAATATCGCACCGCCGCCCTCGCCGCCGGCTACAACGCATACGTCACCAAGCCGATTGATTTCTATTGGCTGAACGGCCTCCTCGCCAGTCTTCTCAAATAAAAACCGCGCTCTTCAAATCAAAGATTCAACGTCGGTATGAATCAAGGGCTACAGAACACTCCGCGCGCGCCACTGACTTCGGCGCGGATCAAGGACCGGGCGCTTCAATTGGGCTTCGACAACGTCGGCGTCGTCCCGGCGGGGCCGCTTGCCGAAGAGCGGGCGCGTCTCGAAGAGTGGCTGCGGCGCGGGCATCACGGCGCGATGGCGTGGATGGCGCGAGACACGGCGCGCCGCACAGACCCGCGACAACTTCTGCCAGGTGCGCGCTCGATTGTCGCCGTCGCGCTCAATTACTACACGCCACACCGGCACACGCAGGAGGATTCCGCGATTGGCAAAATCTCGCGCTACGCTTGGGGCGACGATTATCACGACGTGCTCGGCGAAAAACTTCGCGCGCTGCTCCGTTGGATCAGAGAGGAGTCGCCGGGGGCGGAGGGCAAGGTCTGCGTCGATGCGCAGGCCATCATGGACAAGGCGTGGGCGGTGCGCGCCGGACTCGGCTGGATCGGTAAGCACACGAACCTGATTACACCAGAGCGCGGCTCGTGGGTTTTCTTAGGCGAACTGCTGCTCGACCTCGAACTCGACTATGATACGCGCCGCGTCGCAGACCACTGCGGGACATGTACGCTCTGCCTTGACACCTGCCCGACGGGCGCGATCACCGAGCCTTACGTCGTCGATTCCACCAAATGTATTTCGCATGCGACCATCGAGTTGCGCGCGCCCGAAGAGATTCCTGTCCAGGTCGCGGCCAACCTTGACGGCTGGCTCTACGGCTGCGACGTCTGCCAGGACGTGTGCCCGTGGAATCGCTTCGAGCAACCGACGCATGAAGCGCGCTTCGAGCCGCGCCCCGACAGTGTTTCAGCCGACCTCGCTGAGATTCTCGCGCTCACGCCCGACACCTACGCCACGCGCTTCCGCCACAGTCCCATTAAGCGCGCCAAGCTCGCCGGCCTGCAACGCAACGCCCGCGCGCTACTCAAGTACAAGGCAAAAGTAAAAAGGTCAAAGGCAAAGGTGAAAGTCAATGAAGACTGACGACTGCGCCCTGCCGCACACGGTCGGGCCGCGTGTGTGACAATCAACTTTTCCGTCCACACGTTGACTTGGTGGCGGTGTGCGGGCGGCGTATCATGGCACTCATCAGGAACTTGAAGTTAATGCGGCCAAATCAATTTATTGGAATTTAAGGGTAGCTACGTACTCAGGCAAAAGTTTATCGGGATGAGAGTTGAGCAAACCAAGCGTCCTCACTGACTTACACTTTTGCCTTTGACCTTTTTACTAATGATGACCATCCTCAAAGATTCATACGGGCGCGCGATACGCGATTTGCGTGTGTCGGTGACCGACCGTTGTAACTTCCGCTGCTTCTACTGCCTGCCGCACGGCGAGCCGCCCGCCGCGCCGAAGGAGATGATGCTGTCGTACGAAGAGATCGAGTACGCCTCAGAAATCTTCGTCGCGCTCGGCATCGAGAAGATTCGGCTGACTGGCGGCGAGCCGCTGCTCCGGCGCGACATTGAAACGCTGGTGCGCAAAGTCGCCGCGCTCCCCGGCCTGCACGACCTCGCGTTGACGACGAACGGCTTCACTCTCGCGGAGCGCGCGCGAGGGTTGAAGGACGCAGGACTCAATCGCGTCACGATCAGCATCGACAGCCTCAAGCCGGAAGTGTTCAAAAAGATGACGGGCGTCGACGTGCTCGACCGTGTGCTCGAAGGCGTCCGCGCGGCGCAGCGCGTCGGACTGACGCCGGTTAAGGTTAACGCCGTCGTGGTACGCGGGCACAACGAAGACGAGGTCGCGGACATGGCCGCGTTCGCACGCGAGCACGATGTGCTGATGCGCTTCATCGAATTCATGCCGCTCGACTCAGGCCACGAATGGTCGCGCGCGGATGTGGTGTCAGGGCGGGAAATCCGCGCCACGATCAACGAACGCTTTCCGCTCGTCCCTGTGCACACGGAGCGGGGCGCCGAAACCGCGTCGCGCTACCGCTTCGCCGACGGTGCGCCCGGCGAGATCGGCATCATCGCGCCGGTCACGGAACCATTCTGCGGCGCGTGCTCGCGCATCCGCCTGACCGCCGACGGGCAGATCAGAACTTGCCTCTTCTCGAAAACTGAACACTCGCTGCGCGACCGTATCAGAAGCAATGCTTCGCGCGCGGAGATCGTCGAGTACATCGAAAGCGTCGTGATGAAAAAGGAGCCGCGCCACTACATCAACGATGCCGCCTTCGAACAGCCGGCGCGCACGATGAGTTTGATCGGCGGTTAGCCGAGGACAAGTTCAATCACCAACAGGAACAAGTGATTTATGGCGACAGTGACCGAAGAAATCAAAGCCACGCTTCCTGAAACTCCGAACCCCGTGATTCTCCGGCCTGAAGACGGACACGCGAATGTAATTCAGGGACAACTGCTGCCCCTCCGCCTGTTCACGACGGACGAATACGAGAAGATGGTTGAGACGCGCATCTTAAGCGCCGACGAACGATTGGAGTTAATCGAAGGAGTCATAGTTAAGATGAGTCCGAAAGGCGTCAAGCACTCGAACGCGGTGCGCCGGGGCAATGCCACCTTCTCAAGGCACGTTGGCGACCGAACCGTCATTCTTACTCAAGATGCCATTCGTCTCAGTGACAACTCCGAACCGGAACCAGACTTGGCGCTGCTCGCTCCACCATTAGCAAAGTACGACACCCGGCACCCTACGCCGTCGGATGTTTTTTTGATTCTCGAAATCGCGGACAGCAGTTTGAGCTTTGACCGAAAAGATAAGACACGGCTGTATGCGAGCGCGGGAATTGTTCACTACTGCATTCTGAACTTGAAGGCGAGAGAGTTGGAAGACTACCGCGACCCCGGCGCAGACGGCTACCGCCGCAAGCAGACTCACACGGCGGGGCAGAGTTTCAATCTGGTGGCGTTCCCTAAGTTGACGGTTGATGTGGATGAATTGCTGCCACCGGAAGCAAACTCCTGACGGCGGCGTGCGAGGATCGATTGATGAGTACACACACCAAAGCCACAATCGAAGACCTGTCCGGCGTCGAAGGCAAGGCCGAACTTGTGAACGGGGAGGTTGTGCTGATGTCGCCAACGGGAGGTTTGCCAAACTACGCGGCCCTCGAAATCACACTCTCCTTACGAGACCACGCGAGACAAACGAAACTCGGTCACGCCGTCGGAGACAACGCGGCTTTTAGAGTGAACCTGCCGCGTCGAGAATCATTCAGCCCCGATGCCGCGTTCTATGTCGGCACCATCACTATGAAATTTTTCGAAGGCGCGCCCGTGTTCGCCGTCGAGGTCTGGAGCGAAGGAGACTACGGACCGAACGCTGAAAATGAAATGGCACGCAAGCGCGCCGACTATTTCGCGGCGGGAACGAAAATAGTCTGGGACGTGGATTTGTTAGCCGACGACGTTGTCCGCTCCTACTCCGCCGCCGATCCCGCTCATCCGCGAATTTTTCGGCGCGGCGAAATGGCGCATGCCGAGTCATCTGTGCCGGGCTGGACGATGTCGGTAGACGACCTTTTTGTGGAGGAGTCAGCACAATAAACTGTTCATTAGTGATGAAAGTTTTCGGGGGAGCCGCGACGGTTGGCAAAGACCACAACGGCTGAGAGTCACCGAGGCGGTGAGACCCCTTGAACCTGATGCGGTTAGTACCGTCGAAGGGAGAAACATCGAGAGACCGTTCCATCCCTTGACCGATGTGGAACGGTCTTTCCATTTGAAGCCGGAGTGAACGGCTGGAAGGCAAAGGGTACAGATGAGCACGACGAAAGAGAATCACGAGCGCCAGAGTGATGAAGTACAGCTTCCGAACTCGCGCAAGATTTATGTCGAGAAGGAGGGCGCGCCGGGCCTCCTGCGGGTCCCGTTCCGCGAGATCACGCTCTCGGCCACGCGCCGCAACGACCATACCCTTGAAGAGAACTCGCCGGTGCGCGTCTACGACACGAGCGGCCCGTGGGGCGACCCGTCGGCCACGCCGGACGTGCGCGATGGATTGCCGGCGCTGCGCCGCGAGTGGATCACGGCGCGCGGCGACGTTGAAGAGTATCAAGGGCGCGCGGTGAAGCCGGAGGACGATGGTTATTTGACGGCGGGCGCGGCGGAGTACTCGAAGAACCGAAACAAAGGGCGGCTTGAAACATTTCCGGCACTACGCCGCGCCCCGTTGCGGGCGCACGCCGGACGTTGCGTGACACAGATGCACTACGCGCGGCGCGGAATCATCACGACGGAGATGGAGTTCGTCGCACTGCGCGAAAACATGGGGCGCGAGATGGCCTTGCATGCGATCAACGAGCACAGCAAATCTGACCGCAGTTCGCTCTTTCATCAGCACGCGGGCGAAAGTTTCGGCGCAGAGATTCCTTCTTACGTGACGCCCGAATTCGTGCGCGATGAAGTGGCGCGTGGGCGCGCGATCATCCCGGCGAACGTCAACCACCCGGAAGCGGAACCGATGATTATCGGCAGAAATTTCCTCGTTAAGATCAACGCTAACATCGGAAATTCCGCCGTCGCTTCTTCGATTGAAGAAGAGGTTGAAAAGATGCGCTGGTCTACGAAGTGGGGCGCGGACACTGTGATGGATTTATCGACGGGCAAGAACATTCACGCCACGCGCGAGTGGATTCTCAGGAATTCGCCGGTGCCCATCGGCACGGTGCCGATCTATCAGGCGCTCGAAAAAGTTGGCGGCAAGGCAGAGGAGTTGACGTGGGAGATTTACCGCGACACGCTTATCGAGCAGGCCGAGCAGGGCGTCGACTACTTTACGATTCACGCCGGCGTGCGTCTGCCGTACATCCCGATGACGGCGCGGCGGACGACCGGCATTGTTTCGCGCGGCGGCTCGATCATGGCGAAGTGGTGTCTGGCGCACCACGCGGAGAGCTTTCTCTACACACGGTTCCGCGACATCTGCGAGATCATGGCGGCCTACGATGTGTCGTTCTCTCTCGGCGACGGACTGCGCCCCGGCTCCATTGCCGACGCGAACGACGAAGCGCAGTTTGCGGAACTCGACACACTCGGCGAGTTGACCAAAATCGCGTGGGAGCAAGACTGTCAGGTGATGATCGAAGGCCCCGGCCATGTCCCGATGCATCTCATCAAAGAGAATATGGACAAGCAGCTGGCGATCTGCCATGACGCACCGTTCTACACGCTCGGCCCCTTGACGACCGACATCGCGCCCGGCTACGACCATATCACTTCAGCCATCGGCGCGGCGATGATCGGATGGTTCGGCACCGCGATGCTGTGCTACGTAACGCCGAAAGAGCACTTAGGGCTGCCGAACAAAAAGGACGTGAAGGACGGCGTGATTACCTACAAGCTGGCAGCGCACGCGGCGGACTTGGCGAAGGGTCATCCGGGCGCGCAACTCAGGGACAACGCACTCTCGAAAGCACGCTTCGAGTTCCGCTGGGAGGATCAATTCAACCTCGCGCTTGACCCTGAAGTGGCGCGCGAGTATCACGACGAGACGCTGCCGCAGGAAGGCGCGAAGCTCGCCCACTTCTGCTCGATGTGCGGCCCGCACTTCTGCTCGATGAAGATCACACAAGAGGTGCGCGAGTATGCGGCGCAGAAGGAACTCGATGAGCAGGCGGCGCTTGAAACGGGGATGAAAGAGAAGGCGGCGGAGTTCGTGGCAAGCGGCGCCAAGATTTATCAGGGTGAGTTGCCGGAAGGTGTGAGACATGAGCATTGATCGTTAATAGATGTTCCGACAAAGATTGGAGATGAAAAGGCAGAGCATCTCGGCTCAAGTTAATGTGTGAAAATCAACTGCCTCAACCGACACTCTGCCGCGACCATTAAAGCACTGTTCGGTTTGCACCCGAAAGTCTTAGCCGAAGTGCTGTTTCTGACGCTGCCCGTATTGGAGAACGAGCGGACTGAGAGATTACAGAACCGCCACGGGCGCAAACGCCGCTTTCAGGAAAGAGACGGGCGACCACGTGAGGTGAAGCCCTGTCAGAAAGTTTTGATGTGTCTTCTGTATCTGCGGCACAACACCAGTCATGAAGTCGTGGGACGGATGTTCTCAAGGAGCGCGGACACCTCGGAAAACGCCTTTGTGGAAGTGCTACCGATTATCAAGCGCGTGTTTCCACACCAGATAATGGGAAGCCGAAAGAAGAGACGGACGAGAGGCTGAGCAGTGGAGTCCGTCACAAGTTGAGCGCGTGATGGTGGATAGTTTTGAGACGTATGTGCCGCGCCCCTCGAATCACGAGCGACAAAAGAGGCTGTATTCAGGCCAGAAGAAGCGACACCCCCTCAAGACGCCAATCCATACTGACCAAGATGGGGGAATACTTTCAGTTGGCAAGGCATATCGTGGACCGACAGCTGGCATAAAAATCTATCAGGAAGAACCCATCGCCGCGTTGCTCACGGACACGCCACGAATGGGAGACAAAGCTTATTGCGATGGGAAACATCCTGAGATCGAAACACCTGTGAAGAAATCAAAAGGGAAAGAGTTGAGCGCAGAACAAAAGGCTTCGAACAAGGAGGTGTCAAAAAAGAGGGTGGGCGTCGAAC
The DNA here is from genome assembly GCA_013816505.1 of Pyrinomonadaceae bacterium. Classification (GTDB taxonomy): domain Bacteria; phylum Acidobacteriota; class Blastocatellia; order Pyrinomonadales; family Pyrinomonadaceae; genus JACDEG01. The sequence goes on from JACDEG010000165.1 coordinate 9,170, forward strand.
ATAGCATCCGAAGAGTCAAAGGATGGAGAATCGTGAGAGACGAAGATCGCATGCCGTTGGGGTTGTTCACCTCAGTCACCTCAGCCATCGCTGGACTAATCCAGTTTGCCACAATCGTCGGCTAGACGACTGACTTGGGAGAAGTGTGCCTACTCATCGGTAGGTCAAGTGAAGCCCACCTCTTTTACACTTTGTCGGAACATCTAATGTATCTAACCTTATGCTTCTGAAAGAACGCGAATGCGTCCAGCAACCGGTTGATCATCCTTACGCCTCGCAATCATTGGATTGTTCTCCAACACAAGATCAGTGAAGAAGCACAGCATTTCCATTCGTTCTGAAAGCGACAATGACTGAAACCACCGAGCTTTAGATTCAGGGGTTTCTTCTTCAAGGTCATGAGAGATTGTTTCGATCATAGTGGCTCCAAATATACCAGCGCAAAAGGTAGGAGCATAACGCCTCCGTTTCAGCCGCGCTCGCGCTCGCCTTGACTATCAGGCAGCCTCAAAGTGCATCAGACTACTTCAATAAAAACCGAACTGGTGGCGTCGGCTGGAAACGGTTGTTATATTGCCTTTGCTTGGCCCCACAACTTTTTATCTCACCCCTCGAAGACAGCAATTGCCCGCACAGGCGAGCCGGTTCCTCCACGTATCTTGAGCGGCAGACCAATAAAGCGAAAACGCCCCCGACCGATGAGCTGGTACAAATTGATCATGTTCTCGTAATGCGTAAAGCCCAACTCCCCACAAATACGATGAACTTCCTTATTAGAAACGTCGACCACACCCGGTGATACCGTTTCTACGCCAAAAGCCGCGATCCCCTGCTGACCTAGCCAGCGCGCTGCGTCTGTGCTGATTCCTGGTCCATTGTGCCAATCGTCTGTCCCGAATGCGCGTCGATAATGATCCGTATACAGTAGAACCGTATCCCCTTGCTTAATTTCAAGATGCGCCTCGGAGAGGGCGCGTATTAAATCGGCTGGCTCAATCAAATCCAGCAGACCTTTATGAGACAGGTCTAAACAGATGCTCTCTGTATAGAACATCGTGAGAGGCATCGTGTCGATAGACTGTCCTCGGTACTGGCGTGCCATATGGTTGATGGCATCGACGTGCGTACCTGTATGTTCGCCCAATTCCAGCCGGTTCACGGCGGGTGAAACTACGTCACTATCGGTAATGCCATCCCACTGTTCATGCGATGCGTGGATGGTGATCTTCACTTCCGGAAGACCGGGAAACACCGGCATCCCTGGGAAGATTTCCTGACTCAAATCAATTATTTCAAGCATCCCTGATACCCTTTCTGATTTTGAGCGGAGACGTGTGGATGTTCCGTTTCCGAAATAGCAGTTTGCCCCAAAATTCATGAAAACACGGTGGGCTATGACCTGGTTTTCTTCAACAGACACTAAATATTCCTCCCCTCGTTGGCCGCCGAAGCGACGCCGAGAAGACATCACGCCAGCCAGCAAAGGCATCAACAACTACATCAAGAACCTCCAAAAAACCAGCAGGCATATTACACGGCCATTGCTAGAACGAAGCAATCCAACGCTACGCATAAGCTGCGAGCTGAAAGCGAGTCAGCTTCATGCGATTGTTGGATGGCGCTGCCGCTTGCCAGCGATGACGCTTCGGGCAAGCAGTCCCCAGACTATAAACTGCCCCGCCACATACCACCCAACCGGCAATAAGATGTTCGACGGCGACACCGACCAGGCACGCTCAGCATAAGGCATTTCGCTTACCCACGACGTGGCGACGGAATAGGCGACCGCAACATAATGAGCTACCAGCATGACGAGACAAGCCACCTTTGTCATGGGCAACTTCAAGTCGCTAAGCAAGAAGCCGAACACAGGGAAAAGCAGCAAGCCTAAACCATATGGCGCGGCTCCGGCGAAGGTGAAACTCGGACCATGACCGCCGCCGGATGTGAGCAGGGCGAGAAAGAGGTAAACGACGGAGAAGCCGACGCCGAGTGATGTAAGCAGCAACCTCTTCATAATTTCACCCGCCCGAAGCGCGAAGCAATCCAACAGCCATGAGACCGCGCAACCTCATTCTGCTTCGGTCGGCGCGCCCGCTTCCTGCCACGCCGTCCAACCGCCGGCCATCGAGTGGACGTTCGTGTAGCC
>JACDEG010000166.1 GCA_013816505.1 Pyrinomonadaceae bacterium
CTTCCCTGATCGTTTGATTCAGACCCTGATCACCGCGCCGCCGCAACTTGAGCCGGCACCCGCGGTGCAGCCAAAACAGTGCGCGCCGGTCATGATCCGCCGCGCGGCGAACGGGGCGGGGTCGAACTGGTCGATGGTCTGCGGCAACTCCGGCGCGACGCCGAGTTCGATCATCTGGTTAAAGTCGCAGTCGTACAGCCGCCCCGTCCAATCGACGCTGACCAGTGTGCGGCACATCACTCCTTCGACGGCGTGCGGGTTGAACGCCTCGACCAGTTTGCGCATGTAACGCTCTTCGTTGTTGGTGCGGCGCAGGTAATCGAGGAAGCGCTTGATCGGCATGTTGGTGATCGTGTAGAGGCGGTTGAAAGTAACGCCGTAACGCGCCAGCAGTTCGCGCTTGAAGTCTGACTCAATCGAGCTTTGCGCCGGCGGCAAGAACGCGCCGACCGGGTTGTAGACAAGATTCAGCACGAGGTCGCTTCCGACGATGCCGTAACCGACGCGGTTCAGACGGCGAAGCGCTTCGATGGATTTATCGAAGACGCCGCGCCCGCGTTGCGCGTCGGTCTGCTGTTCAAGGAAGTACGGCAGCGAGCAGACGACTTCGACCGCGTGCGCGCGAAAGAACTCCGGTAAATCTTCCTGGCCCGGCTCGAACATCACCGTCAGATTGTGGCGCACCAACACGTGCGTGCCGAGCGCGCGGGCCTCCGTGACGAGATGCCTGAAAGACGGATTCAATTCAGGAGCGCCGCCGGTAATGTCGAGCGTCGGAATGCGAAGGCGGCGGAGTGCCGCGACGACCTGCTCGATAACTTCGCCGGTCATGATTTCGGTGCGCGTCGGCGAGGCGTCGACGTGGCAGTGCTGACATGCCTGGTTGCAGAGCTTGCCGACATTGACCTGTAAAGTTTCGACGCCGGCGGCGCGCCGTAGTTCCGTCCCGTGCGCCGCCAGTTTCTCGTTGAAGTCGAGATGCGCGCGCGGAGCAACCTGCAGTCGGGAGTCAATCACGGGCAAGTTGACTGTCGTCACATCGACACCTTATCGACCGAGTGGTGGGCCTGGAGACCGTGGATTAAAGATGCCCCGCCCCGCAGCGCCGACGCCATGTGAATCGCCTCGGTCATCTGTTCCATGTTCGACCCGGATTCGAGGCACGACTGAGAGTAGGCGTCGATACAGTACGGGCACTGAAGGGCGTGCGCGACGGCGAGTCCGATCAGCGCCTTCTCGCGTCGCGACAGTGCGCCATCTTCCTGACACGCTCCGTACCATGCCATGAATTTTTCGAAGAGGTCGGGGCGATGCTTTCCCATCTCAGAGAATCTTGGCAGATCATCTTCTTCGTAATACGACATCGGGAGTTGCTCCTTATCACGTATCAGTCAAACATTTCATTCGTGTGATTCGTGGCTCATCCGTATTCTTGAAGTCTATCGTTAGCCGCTCTTTGTTTTGACTTGCGGCCCGCTCCGAATCGGTGCGTACAGGCGTTGGAGCGTGCAGGGATGGACGCCTGCCCAATAGAGTCCCTGCAAAATCGCCCACCGTGCGAAGGCGAAGGCGAAGCTGCGTCCCTCGAAACGGCGCGACGAAGTGACGACCGTGGCGGGCAGGTGAACCACGCGACCGACGCGCCGAAGTCGGCGCACAAAATCCAGGTCTTCGAAGATGGGGAACGACCGGAAGCCGCCGATCTGTTCGTAAGCATCGCGCCGCACGAAGATCGCCGAGTCGCCGTAGCACAAACCGAGCCTGCGCAGTTGCGGGTAGAGCCACGTCAGGAAGCGTGCCGCGCGGCGCGACCCGTCGAAGCGGACATGAAAGTTGCCGCCCGCCACACCGGGGTCACGTAGCGCTTCGACGATCCGCGCGCCGGCGTCCTCGGTCGGAAGAGTATCGGCGTGCAAAAACCACAGCGCGTCGCTACGCGCGTCACACGCCCCGCGGTGCATCTGCGCGCCGCGCCCGCGCTCAGACGTGATGACGCGCACGCCGCGTACGGCGGCGATGGCAGGCGTCGCGTCACTGCTCCCACCATCAACCACGATCACTTCGATGTCGCCGCTGACGCGCACCGCCACATCGAGCGTCGCGCCGATGGTGTGCGCTTCGTTCAGCGTCGGGATGATGATCGAAAGCTTTGGTCGCATCAACAACCGGGCAAAAGTAAAAGGGTCAAAGGATAAAGTATGGTCCGGTAATGACGTTACTTTGATTGCTCAGATCAAAAAAGTTTGACCCGATGCTTGTTCGTGTACGACCGCTCATGCCACCAATTGATCCGTTCTGTTATGGCGGACAACGCGCGGCGGCGGCGTGTCACCGTTCGGCAGCAACCACGCCGGGCGCTCTTTGCCAAAGGGCAACGCGAGAATTTTCTTTAACTCGACTTCTTCCGGCGCGCGGTAGGCGGGTACGCCGATAATGATTTCATCCTGCGGCACGTCGCGCCGGAGCGTCCCATGCAGCCAGTCCCACAGCACTAACCCGCTCGACCAGTTCGCGTCGGTCTCTTCACGCACGATTGAATGGTGGATGCCGTGCATCCGCGGCGTGACGATGAATCGGTTCAGAAACCTCTCGGCTTTAATCGGCAGACGCGCGTTGGAGTGGTGGAACATCACTGATAGGAAAAGCAGATTCTGCCACACCGTCAGCGACCATGGCGAGACACCGATCAGCAACACCTGTGCGGCGCGCCACCCAATAGAAATTAATAATTCGCCGAAGTGAAAACGCAGCGCCGTCGAAGCGTCCATGTCGAGGTCGATGTGATGGACGACGTGAAAGCGCCACAGCCACGGCACGTGGTGCGTGACGACGTGCCACACGTACAGCGTGTAATCAAGCAACGCGACTGCGAGCGCCACTTCCAGCCACCCCGGCAGAGACACTCGCTTCAACAGCCCCAAACGTCGACGCTCGACTAAGCGCGTCAGCGGCTCGACGGCGGGCCGCTCAGCGAGTTGCAGCACCACCGCGCCGAGACCGGCGACCACTAAGTTTCGCGCGTCCCGCATCAACTTCGACTCGACTTCGCGCCGCCGCAACGGGCGCCGCCGCTCGGACCACCACAGCACCCCGAAAGCGCCGACGAGTAGCGGCGCACTGACCCACGCCACGATTTTTCGCTTGTATGCCATCCCTACCCACATGTCCGTTTAGTAATTGATCGCCCGACTCAACAACCCGCTGTTAAGTGCGTGATCGGCGAAACGCATCGCCTGCCCGCTCTCTTCCGACATGATGCCTGAAGAATATGCATCATCCAATCACCCTAATCAGAAAAGTTTTGGAACAAGTTTCAAATGTAAGGCGGAACTTTAACTTTCGGAGGGTAGGGGCAAACCGACAGCTCCGAATAACGCGATTGGCGAACCGCCCAATACCAAACTGCACGTCGTTATAAACTTCAGTGAGGTGGATCAGCAAGTTCATACAGAGACACAGAGGGCACCGAGAGAAAAGCAGGTCTTCTCTCGGTGCCCTCTCCTGTGACCTCTGTGTCTCTAGTCTTACATCCTGACTACTGCCTCACTCAACTTTCGGCTCGCATCCAGGTGAGTCAGTTAGCGCCGAGTCTCTGACCCCATCCGTCTAATACCCTTACGACTTTCGATATGGAAGGCGTCAGCCGATCAGTGCCCGACCGGTATTCGTTGAAAGCGTGATTTTCCGTCCGCGTCTTCCCATGAAATGTCGAGCACGTAAGCCCTGACTTGACCCGCTACCTCTTTCAGACGTGCCAGTTTATCGTGAACGGCGTCCGCCGGCTTACCGTCGATCCAGGTTCGGTGAGACACCACAATCCTCTCTTTCGGTTGCACGTACTTGACGGTCTCGAATCTGATGTGCGCGCGTGAAGGGCCGCCCGGAGTATCTTCGTCTTTCAGAAAAACGGTCAGAATCTCGATGCAGTTGAGCGGCTGCGCGGTCGTGTTCACCAACTCCAAAAGAACCTTCGACCCGGCATCAATGAATCTGGCGGTAAAAGTCTCGTTCGTCTTGGCACTGCTGGTCATAGGCGTTTCCTCGCAATCACTTTCAATCACCCGGCGGCGCATTATTCCAGGTAGTGTTCGCCGAGTCTCACCTGTAACGCGGCTGGCATGGCGGTCCAACTCGCGACGCAGAGCGCCTTCAACGTCCAATGCGACGCGGGCACACGCGAGCAGCGCCACTGCCCAAGCCCCTGCTCGTCGCACCACCGATAGTATGGGCCGTCAGCACGGCGGCTGTAGAACACCCCGAGTCCGCAGCGCGCGTCGGCGACTGCCGGGTTGACGTAGACTCGTAGTCCGTTCATCACAACCATCTTCCACGCTCGTTACCGTTTGCCCGGCTTCAAAGCGGCGCCGTTAGTCGGTTGGACCTCGGCGAGGGCCGTGAAATTTACCAGGCCCTGTTTTACCTCTTCGATGGCGATGCTGGTGTTCCGACGCTTCCGCGGGTCGGCTTCGATTCGCGGGCGCGCGCCGCGCCGTAGTTGCTTTGCACGCAGGGCCGCGACAATGATTAGCTGAAAGCTGGAGTTCGCTTCCGACTGCTGCCCATCGTCCATGGCGGTGCTTATGCCGTTGCTCTTAGTTTTATCAGTTGCATTCATCAGGTATGCTCCGACTGTCGCTTGCTAACACATAGGTAGTAAGGCAAAAGTAAACAGTTTTCAGCTTTGATCTAAAAACTGAAAACTCAAAACTGGAAACTGTTCGACGGCTTTCATTCAACTCGCATCGCGAAAGACTTTTGCTTAGGCACTTAATTCAGGAGTTGCCTCCGCCGTTCGCTGCAAGGTTCACACTGGTCGCCGAACGCGGCCAGGCGCGAAACCCTACTTATCCTTGAATGACTACACGCATCCACCCCGTCCCCGCGCAGGCCAGGCAGAGGGCGGTCGCGCTACGCCGTCCGCTGCCCATGCATTGATGACACGCCCCGGCCGGTTGGGCGACCATAATGCTGCCCTTTCCGCCGCAGACCAGACAGGAGACGCCGTACCCGGCTGCGACGGCCAGTTTACCCGTCCCCTCGCACGACGCGCACTTTTCAGGCGCTTGGCTTACCTGCTGCGGCCGGTTCATCTCACACCGCCTTTCGAAGTAGAAGGTGCAGACTGCTTAACCAACAACTTATCCTGCGGCAATTGAATCCCCGCCAGCATCTCGCGTGACTGTCCGCCGAGCGGTTGCACCCGACGGCGTTCAAGGCACGGCTTCCAGAGGTGTTTCACATAGTTTGAGTAGATCGGGCTTTCCGGCAGCCCGACATCGCCATGATCTAATTTCGCCATCACGTTGCTCCATCACTCGTCGCTCAGGCGAGCAGCTTTCGACGCGGCCACTCGCCAATGCCCGTGCTGCTTCTCACACACTGTGGTGAGTCGGTAAAAACTGCTGAAGTCCTGATCTTTGAAACGGCTTTTCACCGTCGCGTGGCCGGTGAAGGTCGCTCTGTTCCCTGAAAGATTTGCTTTGATTTCGCGGCGAGGTCTGTGACCTCGCGTGCGAGGTCGCCCGGCTTGTAGGTGCTGATTTTAAGAATTCGTTTCATGCACAGATTTGCGCCTCGGCGGCTGACTTTCGTTTCGGTGGTTCGGGCTGCGGAATTCAGGTGATCCGGATAATTCCGGAAGAAACTGAGAAGAAAGCAAACGGCGCTTAATTCCGTAACACTCTACGCCGGGCAAGCGATATGTGTCAAACGTAAGATATATTTCGTATACAACATATCCCGCATATGGTAAATACTGAGTGCCGGAGGGAGGGAGCACACATGACGGTTGAGGTACGAGTCGATGAGTTGCTGGAAGAGCGCGGGCGGTCGTATTACTGGTTGTCCAAAGAAACGGGCATCAGTCACACGACGCTGTGGCGTTTGAAGAAGGGTAAGGCGCTGGGGATCAACTTCGCCACGCTGGAGAAAATCTGCGGGGCGCTCGGCTGTCAACCGGGCGACGTGCTGCGGATGGCGCGAGAGAAAAAGACGAGCAGGAAGCGGGGCGCGAAAGGTAAGAACGGGTCATGACCCGAAAGGCAATTCGCGCGGACCCGGTTAACCCGCGCGCACGATCAGGGCTGAAAGCAAAATACGATCACCGCTCGTGAAGAAACTCGAGCGGCGCGTCGCGCGTGCCAAGAAACCGCTTCCACTCGCCGCGCATCCCGAACGTCCGGTGCGTAATCGCGCAGAGGTTTCACCCGTAGGTCGCGGGTGAAAATGTTTTGTGTGCGATGTCGGGCAGCGCGTTGAAGAGTCCGCTGTCGGCGTTGTAGACGAAGACGATACTTTTGGCCATCACCAAAAGTTTTCAGGCGGAACGCTTTTGCCATTTCGTGCCGAAGCGTTCCGCCTGAACTGTTTCTCATCCGGCTCTTGCGGCGTCGGAGGTTACCGCTTTTCAACGACGCTGAACTTGGACGATGGTGACAGCGACTGGCCGGTAACGCGATCCTTGATGCGAATCGCGAGTTCGTAGTCGCCCGCCTTGAGTTCGTCGGTGCCGATGAGCCGCGCCAAAGTCAGACGCTGCCCGCTGTCGCTGAGGCCCCGCCAGTCCTCCGCCTGCTTGCCTAGTTCTTTGCCGTCTTTCATCAGCGCGTATTCGACATCGACCGACGGGCGCAGCGTCGTCTGGTCGATCCCGGCGTTGTAAACCTGAAGATAGATACCGACCGATTCACCGCGCCGGTAAATGCCGGAGACGTTCGGGATGACCTTGTTCTGCCCGATGACGAACATCCCCACCGCTGGCACGTCGCCGAGTGTCTGGAGCTTCGATGCGAGCACCATCGTCGAGGTCGAAAGCTGCTTCGGGTCGTACTTCGGCACGTTGACAGCGATGTGCTTGATGCCGGTCGCGCCGGAGTTCACGTCGCGCACAATCACGTCGAGCTTATAGAGTCCCGGCGGTAGCGGCATCGCCTTTTGGTAAGCCGACTTACGATCCTTCATTGTCGTCAACTCTTCGGTCGTCGCGGAGGTAATGACCGGGTCTTCGAACGTGCCGGCGCGACGACCGGCGACGGACGTGAGCCGCCCGAAGATGTTCATCCGCGCCGTCTGGATACCGCCGCTGTCGGCGAAGGAGAGCGCGCGGTTCTCCGCCTGGATCGTGAAGGCGGTCATGATCTTTTCGTCGGATGCGCGGAAGTAGTCGACGCGCACATCGAATTCGAGCGGGTTGTCTTCGACCACGCCGGTGTTGACAGCGGTCTGGAGGTCGTTGAACTTAATCTGTGGTGGCTTCGATAAATCGGCCAGCAGTTGCAGTCGTGTGAACGGGTTGTCGGCTTCGCGCTGGTAGCCGTTCAGCCCGCTTGACCCGAACGAACCGAGTCCGGAGATGCGGTCGCCTTTGCTCGACAGTCCGAGTTGTTCGGAAAGCGTCAGGCCCGCGCCAGGCACGTAGAGCATCGCGTCTTTCTCGTCGGGCGAGCGGGCGATGCGGTACTCGCCGGAGCCGGTCGGGTCGACGAACTCGATCTCGACGCCGGAGCCGACGCCGGGGATGTGGCGGTAGAACCAGATTTCAAATGGGTAGGTTGTTGTCGAACCACCGCCGTGATAGGACGGGCGGTCGTAGTTGCCGCCGGATGGGTGCGACTCCTTCTCGTGCGGCGGCCCGAACATGATGTAGATGCGCCCGCGGTCCGTCTTCCAACCGGGGATGCCAGAGGCGAAATGCTGATTGGTGTAGGCAATCCGCTCGTAATACTCTTCGCGGTATTCGTTCTCGTCAGTGTCCGGGTCGGGGTCGCGCTTCCGCCAGAACTGCTCGATGAACTGCTCGCGCTCGTCGTCGGTGACTAGCTTCTTGAAGGCCCGCCTCTCGTCGTCGGTGATGATGTAGGCGACGTCCTGTTCCAGCCAGCGCTTGTAGACTTGTTTGACTTCAGGCCTGACGTTGCGCTCGCGCTCCGTCACGTCCTGATTCTTCTGATCCTTCTTGTCCTTCTTCTGTGCCCACGCGGTCGGCGTCAAGGCGAGCGCCTGCGATAGCGCCAGGGCGAAAGCAAGGACGGGCATCAATTGGTGACGAGACATCACGTTCATACTCCTGTTTGTTTTCATTTGAAGACTAAATGCTAACTGGTGAGATAAGCACGCCCGAAACGGTAGACGGCGCGGATAACTAACGATCAAAAACGTATCAAGTCGAAGGCGCAGGTTCGGGGCCACAGCCGGCGAAAACGATGACGCTTATCAAACCGCGCCCATGATACAGCTACCGAGTTCAAACCTGACCTGCAACCGCCTGAACTTTGTCGAATGAAAATTTTAGAACCTCGCCTGGGACACAGTCAAGATGCAGACAGGGCGCCGCCCGGTTGCCTGAACAACGGGCCGGGGTGAATCCAACCTCTACCCTTCGGCCTCTTTTTCGCGTGGCTTACCGAAAATCCACGCGATGAAGATCGAGATGATGTAAAGCACGAACATCGGCGCGGCAAAGAGCATCATGTTGAGCACGTCGCTGGTTGGCGACAGGATCGCCGCCGCAATCAGGATGACGATCAGCGCCGTTTTCCAGGCGCGCATCAACAGGCTGGCGTTGACGATCCCGATGCGCGAGAGCACGTAGGTAATCGCCGGCATCTGGAAGACGGCACCCATCGCCAACATAATCAGAATGATGAAGTCAAAGTAGTCGGTGGCGTTTAAGAGCAGTTGGAAATCCTGCCCGATACCGAGCAGATACGATACCGCCGGCGGGAACAGAATGTAATAAGCGAAAGCCGCGCCGATGACGAACGACACCGACGACAGCGCCACAAACGGCAGCGCGTAGCCGCGCTCGTGCGGATAGAGTCCCGGTGCGATGAATGCCCAGACCTGCCACAGCAGGAACGGCACCGAGACGCAGAACGCGGCGTAAAGCGCGACTTTCAGGTAGAGCGAGAAAGGCTCAATCGCCGTCCGCACGACGAGCTTCGGGTCTTCACCGGCGAGCGCGCCGGGCTTCCCGGCGGCGTCGTGTGGCAGGCGCACACCCTTCGGGATGACCGTCGCGCCGGTGAACAGCGGTTCGTCGGTAAAGAGTCCCATCTGTCCCTTGCTGTCGTGCGCGTAGCGGGCCAACACGGATGCGCCCGGCGGGATCAAGCTGGCGCCGAGCTTGGTCGCTTCGCCGAAGACGTAGCGCCCGGTGTCGCCGTCCTTCAGCGTGGTGATCGACTGAATGACTTCGCCGCCGGTTAAGCCACCGACCTCGACGTGGCGGCGCTGCGCGTCGGCGAGGGCGCGCTTCACCGGGACGGCGAGGAAGTCGTAGATGTAGCCGGAGACGAACCAGCACGCGACAAGCGCGATGGCGATAAATGCGACCGAGCGAATCAGGCGGCGCCGCAGCTCATCGAGGTGTTCGAGAAACGACATCTGACCGCTGAGCCGGTTGTCGCGTTCATCTTCCAAGTCTGTTCCGATTATGCTTGATGACATCAGGGAAAATCAGTGTGGGTTGGTCGTCGGGCGGGCGTCTTCTCACAGCCAGTCTTTTTTGCGCGACCTATCGGCGGCGGCGGCCGTCACGGTCTCGGCGGGCGTCTCTTCTTCGGCGTCGAAGGATGCGCGCGCGATTGGCTGCCCATCAATACTCCGCTCGGTACTCAGTTCGGTGTCGGCTGGGATCGCTTCGGCGGGCGTGTACGGATTTGTCTCAACGTACTCGCCCGCCGACGGCATCGCGCCGTAACCTCCGTCCGACGGCGCGTCCGTGATGGCGTGCGTCGTGCCGCCATCAATGCGCAGATCGCGCTCGACACGCTCGACCTCGACTTCGCGCTCCCACGTCCGTTTAAAATCTTCGGACGCGCGCTTAAACTCGCCGATACTCTTGCCGAGCGAGCGCCCCAATTCCGGCAGCTTCCGCGGCCCGAAAATAATCAGCGCGACGAACGCGATGACGAGTAGTTCAGTGGTTCCAATAAATTCGAGGAATAATAATGGCACGATTGCATTCCGTAGGATGATATGTAAAAGGTGATGTGTCATCGGTGACAAGTGATTAGGAGGAAAATATCTTTCCCGTCACCCGTCACTGGTCGCTGTGTACTCCGGCGGGTAGTAGATCACTTCAAGGGCGCGCCCGCCGACGCCCTTGGTGTAGAATGACACGGTGCGGTCGCGGTGCTCCTTGAGCGGGCGATTCTCGCGCCGCGCCGCCTCTTCCAGCGCCTCGCGCGTCTCGACGCGCAGGCCCATGTGCGGCGGGTGCTTCGAGCCGGGCGCAAGCAGCGCGATGCCGAACCCGCGCGCGTCGCGTAGCATCGCCCAATCGTCGTACAGCGTTTCGAGGCGGAAGCCGAGCCGCTCGTACTCCGTCACATCGCGTCGCAAATCCTCGGACTCGACCGCGATGTGATCGACGACCCCAGCGACCCTCACCTGACCCTGTTCCTGCATTGCTTGTCAACTCCCAAAAACTATGATGGCGAAAACTTAAACACGGACTTTCACTCCGCACTCGTTCACCGCCAAACTATCCGACTCTGCCCCGAAATTTCCCGCCGTGCCGTTCGCACCGTCGATCCCGGCTGGTGTGATGAATTGAATTATTACGAACGCATTGTAGCGCGTCGACGCGAAAGGCAAAAGGCGGTCGGGCGACGAGTCCAGGAAAGTCGCGCCGTTCGCGCGTGACTGATTCTTGACAGACGTGAAGCGCGCACGCCAACCTGTCAGGCAAAACTCCGTAGAAAACGCTGAGTGTCTGCGCTGAGAGTTTGAGGCCAGTTTGAGTCGCTGACACTCACCAATCCGAAACGGCAAATGAATGATGACGAATAAAATTATGACTACAGACACGCCGCGCATCGTTTCGCTGCTGCCGTCGGCGACGGAGATCGTCTGCGCGCTCGGCCTCGAAGACGCACTGGTGGGCGTCACGCACGAGTGCGATTATCCGCCGGCGGTCATCGGCAAACCGGTGCTGACGGCGAGCCGCATCTCGCATCAGACGATGTCCAGCGCTGAGATCGACCACGCGGTGCGCACCAACCTCGACGGCCACGGCTCGATCTACGACCTCGACGAAGCGCAACTGCACGCGCTCAAACCCGACTTGATTCTCACGCAGGAGCTATGCGAAGTGTGCGCCGTCAGCTATCAGACGGTGAAGCAGGCGGCGCGCGTCTTCGAAACCGAAGTGCCCGTCGTCTCGCTCGAGCCCAACACGATTGCCGACATCTTCGACAATATCAGCGCCGTCGGCGAATTGACTGGCCGGGCGGTGGAAGCGAGGCGTGTGGTGGACGGGTTGGCGGCGCGCCTCGCCGCGCTCGCCGCGCACCTCGCGAC
>JACDEG010000625.1 GCA_013816505.1 Pyrinomonadaceae bacterium
AAATCGTGAGCGAGAGCCAAGCTTTAATACCTGTCCATCAACTGGATGTGCTCGCCGGGGTCGAGCGTGCCGCGCTATTGTGGGCGGACTCGACCACCGGTGCGACCAGCTTTCATCGCAGCGAGTTGTTGCACGCGAAATGTTTCGCCGTGCTGTCGTTCTTCCGCTTCATTAACAAGGACCTGTCCGAAGTGAAAGTGGCTGATGTGCGGGCGTGGCGTGAGAGGTTGGAAGAGCGTCACAAGCCCGCCACTGTTTACGCGCGCATCTCGCGTCTTTCGTCCTTCTACGAGTGGGTGATGAAAGACCCGACGCTTGGGCGCTTCATCACCATCAATCCGGCGCGCTTGGCCCGCCCCAAATGCCCGAAGGCGTACCAGACGGAGAGCGCCAAGGCGTGGAGCGACGAGCAACTCAAAGCCTTGATCGGTGTTATCACGAAGAGGGCGGCGACCGGTGATATGGTGGGGTTGCGTGACCGAGCGCTGCTGCTCTTCTACGTGACAACGGGGATGCGGCGCAACGAAGTGATCGCGTTGCGCGGGACGAACATCGAGTTGAAGGATGATGGGTTGATCGTTTGGTCGCGGGTCAAAGGCGGCGACTACGTCGGGAGGGAAGTGCGGGACCCGATGGTGTGTGCGGCGCTGCTGGATTACCTGAAGGGATGTGACCGGATGAACGTGATCCAGTCGGAGCGCCCGCTGTGGACGCGGCATGATCGTGCGGGGCAACCGGGGGCGCAACTGACATCGCATTCTTTCGACAAGAACCTGAAGCGGTACGCGGGAGAGGCGGGCATCAAGGACGCGCATGTCCACCAGACGCGGCACACGTTCGCGCGGATGGTGGCGGAACAGACGGGCAGCATGACGGAGACCCAGGACGCTTTAGGACACCGCAATTTGTCGACGACGCGTGTGTATGTCAACCGCATCATGGTCAAGCGCGACAAGCACAGCCGGCACATCACCGCCCGCTTGAACATCTCTCTCAACACACCCGCACTCACCGACGAAGAGCGTAATGGATGAGTACTTAAATTGGGCAGATAAAAAGTGGCAGGGCGGATATGGGCGGTATAAGAATGTCGAGTTCGACATCAATACCGCCTTAAATATTCAGCGACAAATAAATATATGGAAGACGAGCTCAAATGGGATGATTACGTTCTTGACGACTATAACTTCACCGAATTCCCACCCGGCTCACTTGTGGTAGATGTCGGCTGCGGCTATGGGTATTTGCTTGAGAGACTAGTTAAACAGGGATGCCGAGCAATTGGTGTGGAGGTTGACGAGGAAGCAATCGCGCACTGCCACTCGCGCGGGCTGCGTGTGTTAAAGGCTGGGGCCGAGGCTCTACCAATCGCAACTGCTTCTATGGACGGAGGTATCTGCAAAGGAGTGTTGCCTTTCACCGATGAAGCGCAAGCCTTTGCTGAATTACGGCGGGTCGTTAAAACAGGCGGAAGAATTGAAGCGGTGTACCTCGGGTTTGGCTATTACGCGCGCTACCTACTGCTTGGACCAAGCCTCCGCCGGCGCTTTTACGGTTCGCGCGCGCTCCTCAACACCCTTGTACACGATCTCTCGGGCAGACCACTACCCGGATGGTTAGGCGACACGATGTATCAATCGCCAGCTCGATTATCAAGTCACTACGCTCAACACGGATTCAAGCTTCTGCGCACCACCTCA
Source organism: Pyrinomonadaceae bacterium (assembly GCA_013816505.1). GTDB lineage: Bacteria > Acidobacteriota > Blastocatellia > Pyrinomonadales > Pyrinomonadaceae > JACDEG01. The sequence goes on from JACDEG010000625.1 coordinate 1,701, forward strand.
TCCAAGAAGTTTATGGGATGGCCGGTCTTTATCTACCATTCACTGGAAAAGCAACCCGGCTAAGATGCGGTTAGCTCAAATCAACGCAGACGAGTTTCGCCGAAGTTCGTCTGCGTCAGTGTTTTTCCTTCGAGTCGCAATTCTCAACTTTGACTAGCCACAATTCCAGGCCGATCCTACCCATTCGGCTGATGCCGATTTGTCCACCGCTGCGGCATACTTTGGAGCAAGTGAAAAGGAAGTCTTTTCACCTTACACAATATTCTGGAGGTCATGCAGTGGAGAATTCAACATCTGAAAAAGTTAATTCGTTAATCGCGCTGTCGCACGACTTGGCACTTGCCGTCGAGCGCGTCAGCCCGTTCGTCGTCGCGGTCAACGCGCGCCCGCGCGTCGCCACCAGCGGCGTGCTGTGGCGTCCGGGGATAGTCGTCGCCACTAATCACACAATCAAACGCGAAGAAGAGATTACCATTACGCTTCACGATGGTCGTACGCTGCCTGCGGTGCTCGTCGGACGTGATGGGAGTACCGACCTCGCTGTGCTGAAAGTCCAAGACGAGACGAGTGGCTCAGCCGACATCGCCGCCGACAGCGAAGCGCTTAAAGTTGGTCATCTGGTGCTGGCTGTCGGGCGCACCGGCGCGGAAGGTGTGAGCGCGAGTCTCGGTTGCATCAGTGCCGTAAGCGGTGCTTGGCGCACGTGGCGCGGCGGAGTGATTGATAATTTCGTGCGCTTGGATTTGAGCATTTACCTGGGCTTCTCCGGTAGCCCGCTGGTGAGTGCAGAGGGGCGCATCATAGGCATCAATACTTCAGGACTCGCGCGCGGGGCGGGGCTGACGATTCCGGCGACGACCGTCAACCGCGTCGTCAATGCGCTTATCACGCGCGGGAGAATTGCTCGTCCATACATCGGAGTCGGGATGCAGCCGGTGCGTTTGCCAGACTCTCTGAAAACCAAATTGAACTTATCAAGCGAGAACGGCGTGATCGTGTTAAGCGTCGAACCGGGTAGCCCGGCAGACAAGGCTGGCCTGCTTGTCGGTGATGTGTTGGTGGCTTTAGATGATGCGCCGGTGGCTGACACGAGTGACGTTCAGGCGGCGCTCATCCCGGAGCGCATCGGGCAAGCGGTGAAAGCTTCGGTTATTCGCGGCGGCGAAGCTATCAACATCTCAATCACAGTCGGTGAGCGACCGGCCAAGGGGCATCGGGGGGAGTGAAATGGCAGCAATTTTAGAAGCAGCATCGAACACACAGACGCACTTTGCCACGTCGTCTGACGTCGCCGCCGTCATCGAACTTTTGCGCCGCTCCAGCGTGCAGGTCGGCGGCGGTCGCGACGGACTCAATTGGGGCGGTTCGGGCGTCATCTGGCACTCAAGCGCGAAAGAAAGCCTCGTCGTCACGAACGCACATGTTGTCAGGGGTCAGATGGCGCGTGTGAAAATGTACGATGGGAAAACATTTGAAGCCCACGTCAAAAGTAAGGATGAGCGGTTTGACCTGGTGTCGCTCGGCGTCGAAGCGGGAAACCTACCGGCGGTGACAATTGGTGATGCAAAAGACTTGCGTGCAGGGGAACTGGTGATGGCGATTGGCAATCCACTCGGACTTGTCGGTGCGCTCAGCATCGGCATCGTTCACGCGAGCGGCGAGCGATGGATCGAGGCTGACGTGCGTCTGGCACCGGGCAATTCCGGCGGCATGCTGGTCGACGCCGAAGGCCGT
>JACDEG010000167.1 GCA_013816505.1 Pyrinomonadaceae bacterium
GGATGGTGGGGTATGAATATCCTGCGCTACGCGATGGCGGCGGGCGAAAGCCAGGTCGTCGCGATGTGCGATGTCGATCAGAATCAATTGAACCCGGCGCTCGAAGAGGTGCGGAAGCTTTCCGGCGACCAGCCGAAGAAGTACACCGACTATCGCGAGCTACTCGACAAAGAGAAGCCCGAAATCGTGATCGTCGGCACGCCCGACCACTGGCACCCGCTGCAAACCATCGCCGCCGTCAAAGCCGGCGCGCATGTCTACGTCGAAAAACCCATCGGCCACACGATCAAAGAAGGACGTGCGATGGTCAACGCGGCGCGTGCCGCCGACCGCGTGGTGCAGGTCGGAACGCACCGCCGCATCTCGCCGCACAATCGTTCGGGGATGGAGTTTCTTAAATCCGGTAAGGCCGGCGACATCGGGATGGTGCGCGCCTTTGTGCATTACGGAGGCGGCCCCGGCGAGGTCACGCCGGATTCTGAACCGCCCGCCGGACTCGACTGGAATATGTGGTGCGGCCCGGCCCCCTTGCGCCCCTTCAATCAGAAGATTCACACCAAAGGCTTTCGGCAATACCTCGACTATGCCAACGGGCAACTCGGCGATTGGGGCATTCACTGGCTGGATCAAATTTTGTGGTGGACGGACGAGAAGTACCCGAAGAAGGTCTCTTCATTCGGCGGGCGCTTCATCAAACGCGATAATACTGACGCACCCGACACGCAGGTCGCGACTTACGAATTTGAAAAGTTCGTTGTCAGTTGGGAGCATCGGATGTACGCCGCCAACAACGCCGAGAAGACCCATCCCCAGCAGGCCGTCGGTTGCTATTTTTACGGCACCGAAGGCACTTTCCACATGGGCTGGCTCGACGGCTGGACGTTCTACCCGACCGACAGCAGGAAGCCGGTCATCCACGAAGACGCGAAACTTGAAAGCAAGGACAACGAAAACATTCGCCTTCTGTGGGCCGACTTTTTGCAGAGCATCAAGTCCAACAAGCGCCCCGCGTGCGACATCGAAATCGGCCACCGCTCGACCAACATGGCGCTGCTCGGCATGCTCTCGATGAAGCACGGAAAGAGCGTCGAGTGGGACGGCGAAAAGGAGATGATCGTCGGCGACGACGCGGCCAATAAGCTGCTCTCCCGCCCGTACCGCGGACCGTGGGAATACCCGAAAGTCTAAGTCGATGGTGGCTTACAGTTGAATGCATCCGTGGAGAGGCTTTTCTCATGATCGCTGGTTCGACTTGAGACGGCGGTCATGAGAAAAGCCTCTCCACGAAGTGCTATAGGTCGCTCAGCGGTAAAATCCTTCCCAACTCAGTTTCGCAATACTATAGTTCGCACCATCCGTGAAAGTTCAGAACTTCAATTTACCCCAGCAGTTCGTCAGGAGTATGATCCGACCAAGTTTCAGCCTGTTCTGTTCTGCGCAGATTCATTCGAGATAATGTTTGAGACGCTAAAGGATTATCTCCTTCGATGGAGATAACGAAGCAGATGACGGTTAAGGTTTGTATCGCAAGGCCCCGCTTCAAACGCGGATTCGTTCGACAGACAAATTTGGTGAGGCAGTGACCTGAAGCTAGTAATGTCAGTAAACAAGCCCTTCCCGAGCGAATTCTCTCTACTGCGGACGAAGTTCTCTTTGTCCGAAAAACTTTCCACGATGTTCGCTCTGACCCACCCACACAAAGTAGGAGATGTTTATGCGTAACAGAATTGATGGTCCCAAGAGATTGACCGTCGCCTTCATCACCTTGATGGCGCTAACTTTCACTTTATCAGTTCGTGCTCAAGAGGGTACGTCATCACTGCGTGGGACGGTCACCGACCCGGCGGGCGCCGCGATCCCCAACGCGCAGGTCTCAATCGCCAATCAGGAGACCGGCCTCAACCGCCGCACCGTGACGACGACCGAGTCGGGCGACTACGTCTTCACTTCGCTGACTCCCGGCCTTTACCGCGTGACGGTGGAAGCCGCGGGCTTCAAGACGACGGTCAAAGAGGGCGTCAAGCTGGACGTTGGGGAGACGCAGGAGTTCAGGGCCGCACTCGAGGTTGGGGGCGCTCAGGAGACGGTCACGGTCACTACGGACGATCCCATCGTCCAGACCACGTCCAAAGAAATCGGTGGCCACATCAGCCAGACGGAGTTGATCGAGCTGCCTTCGGTCAATCGAAACTTTATCGGCTTCGTCGGGCTGCTCCCCGGGGTCGTACCCAACATCAGCACCGAATCTTTCGGCTCAGATTCAGTCAGCGTCAATGGTCAAGACCCGCGCTACAACAACTTCCTGCTCGACGGATCGAATAACAACGACGACGTGATCGGCCAGCGCGCCGGAGCGCAGACGCGCACGGCACTCGAAACGGTGCAGGAGTTCCAAGTCCTCACCAACCAGTTCGACGCCGAGTTCGGCAGGACTTCCGGCGGCATCATCAACGCCGTCACGAAATCCGGCACCAACGACTTTCACGGCAGCGTCTTCGGCTTCTTCCAAGATAACTCGCTCAACTCGTCGAACCGATTCGCCGTGCTGAACCAACTCGAAACGCCGGAAGCTAACATGCGGCAGTATGGGTTCACCGTCGGTGGCCCCGTCAAGAAGAATCTTGCGCACTTCTTCTTCGGCCTCGAGCGGACGACCATCGCCGAGGGCGTGATCATCGACATCCCTTCCCGACCGGAGTTCAACACCTCAACCAGCGAGACGACGCGGGCGCTCAACACAACCTTGAGGTTCGACACGCAGCCCTCGCAGAATCATCAACTCTCGGCGCGCTGGATTCGGGAGAGTTCGCCGCAGTTTAACCAGATTATCGGCGCGGTGACTCTGGATGCCGCGCGCGAGGAGGCGGACGTTGACCAGACGGTAGTCGGGAACTGGACGGCCACCTTCACGCCAACGCTGCTTAACGATTTGCGCCTCTCCTTCACGCGCGAAGATGTGGCATTTGGCAACCCCGGCTTCAACTCAGGTACGCCGCAGAGCGAACTGCCGCCTTCGCTCGCCTTCGCCTCGTTCACGACACAGCAAAGCAACGTCGCGCAGGCGCGCATCAACAACTCGTACCGGCTGGCCGACGTGGTCTCCTATGTGCGCGGCGGACATTCGATGAAGTTCGGCCTCGACTACAATTACGTCTCGGCCGACAATATGGACGCGGGTTCGCTGAACGGCGTCTTCATCTTCCCTACCAACTTGCCGTTCAATCGCAGCGATCCCAGAACCTACCCCGAGCGGTTTCAGATTCGCGTCGGCGGGCCGCTGGAATTCCTCCTCATCAATCACAACACCAGCCTCTTCGCTCAGGACAATTGGAAGGTCAATCAGAAACTGACGCTGAACCTGGGCGTGCGCTACGATGATGAGACGATTTCGGATGACAACAATAATCTCTCACCCCGGCTCGGATTCGCTTACGATCCCACGGGTGACGGTAAGTCGGTCATCCGCGGCGGCTACGGCTTCTTTTACCAGAATACGCCGTTCGAACTGATCACGGCCTTCCGCACCGCCGGGCCGTTTTCCAGTTCCTTCGTTCGCCCTTTCCCGCTCAACACCGCCGACCCCGGGCCGCGCGCGGGGCGGCTCCCCACCGACCCGACACTCGTCAACGGCCCCGTCGTCAATCGCGCATTGATCGACTCACTCGTGGGCACAGGCACGGTTCTGTCCAATCCGACGCCGACGGTCGACAACGGCAGCCGACGCATGCCTTACGTGCGCTCCGTCTCACTCGGCTTTCAGCGAGAGATTTTCCCTAACACGGCACTCACGGTGGACTACATTCACCAGGACGGCGTGGACCAGTTGATGACCATCAATCTCAATTCGGGCATTCGGCGAACGATTGCTTCGACCGCCGCCATCGACCGTCGCTTCTCGACCCTCGGCCAGGTCATCCAAAATAGCGTCGTGCCGGTGGATACGAGCCTTTTCAGCGACCGTCCGTTCGAGTCTTCGGCGGTCTCCGGCGTCACCACGCGCGTCAACGAGGGCCGCACCGACTACGACGCGTTGCAACTCTCGATTGACAAGCGTCTCACCAGAGGGTTCCAGTTCAAAACCTCCTACACGCTCTCGAAAAGCCGCGGCAACACCAACGGTAACGGCGTGCCGACGGCGAACTTTCAACTGCTCGACGACCTGCGCCTGAACTTAAATGAGGGACCGACGGATTTTGACCGACGACACAATTTCGTCTTTAGCAGTCTTTACCAAATCCCGCGCACACGCGGCCTCATCATCAGCACCATCATCCGCTCTCTCTCCGGCACTCCGTTCACGATTCAAGACACGCGGGTAGATGCGGACCGGAACGGAATTCTTTTTGACCCGCTCCTGGCAGGCACCTACACGGGTACGCGAATGTTCCCTAACGGCGAGACGTTGACGTTCGACTACGATAATGCAGGCGAGCGCAACGGGGCGCGACTTCCGGGCTTCTTCAGCGTTGATCTGCGCTTGGCTTATAAGTTCAGGTTCACCGAGCGTGTCAACGTAGGTTTCACCTTCGAAGCCTTCAACCTCACGAACCGGACCAATTACGACCCGGATGTCTTACCAACTAACTTCGTTAGCTCCTTGGAGGGCACGAATCGCGACTTCCTTGTGCAGACGGGGGCTAAGCCGGCGCGGACGCTGCAACTCGGTTTCCGCATGGCCTTCTAGCTTCTCAAGGCTCTGTGGGAGCGAGCCGCCTCCACAGAGCCTTGACTGATTAACCTTCTTCTTTGGTATGTGATAACCGAATATAAATCAATTCGGCAGGAAGAAAAGAGATGTTCCTAAATAAATCTAAGCGGATCTTCGGTCTTTTTGTCTGCGCAACGCTGGCTCTTGCTTTCCCAACCGGACTCAATGGGCAGCGAACTCAAAAGCCGGTCCTTCATGGCAAACACTGGGTGGCGATTACGGGCAAGCCGCTGGCGGCCACAGCCGGGGCGCTTGTTTTTCAGAAGGGTGGCAATGCCGTGGACGCCGCCTGCGCGATGATCGCCGCCGCCTCGACGATGTGGGACACCCTGAGCTGGGGCGGCGAGACGCAGGCGCTCATCTACAACCCGCACAGCGGAAAGGTCATCGGCGTCAACGCGCTCGGCGTGGCCCCGTCGGGCGCTACATCTGAGTTCTATAAATCGAAGGGGATGAGCTATCCGCCCGAATACGGTCCGCTCGCAGCGGTCACGCCGGGTACGCCGGGCGGCATCTTCGTCATGCTCGCCGAGTACGGAAAGCTCAGCCTGAAGGACGTACTCGATCCTTCGATCCAGATTGCTGACGGCTACCCCATCGAGGCGCAACTCGCCGACTCCATTGAGCGCGAGAAGAAGCGGTTGAAAGAGTGGCGGTACTCGCGCGAGGTGCTGCTTCCGCACTTCGGGCAACTGCGCGAAGCACCTGAGGCAGGCGAGGTCTTCCGCCAGCCGGACTTGGCGGCCACGCTCCGCAAGCTGGTCGAGGCCGAGCAGCAGGCGCTCGCCGCGGGCAAGAATCGGAAGGAGGCCATCTACGCCGCAAATGACCGCTTCTACAAAGGCGACATCGCGCGCGAGATCGCCCGCAGTGTGAAGGAAGAAGGCGGGCTTATCACGGCGGAAGACCTCGCCAACTGGCAGGTCCGCGTCGAGGAGCCGGTCAAGACCACGTACCGGGGGATAGAGGTGTACAAGCTCACGCACTGGACGCAAGGGCCGGCCATGCTCCAAGCTCTTAATATCCTTGAGCATTTCGACCTCAAGGCCATGGGTTACAACAGCGCCCGCTACATACACGCCATCTACCAAGCGATGAACTTGGCGTTTGCCGACCGCGACCTATATTACGGCGACCCATACTTCCCGCCTGCCGAGCCGATCCGCGGGCTGCTCTCGAAAGACTATGCGAAACAGCGCGCGAAACAGATCAACTGGGAGCGCAACGACCCAGCAATCGCCCCCGGCGACCCGTATCCGTTCCAGGGCGGGAAGAACCCTTACCAGAATATACTGGAGAAGTGGAACGCGCCGAAGCCGAAGCCTGGCGTCGCGCCCGCGCGCACGCAAGACAGTCTGTCGCTTAAGCGTGAGGACGATTTCAAGAGGTCCTTCTACGCGGGTACGACCTCGGTCGAAGCGGCGGACGCGGAGGGCTGGGTTGTCTCGGTGACGCCGAGCGGCGGGTGGGTCCCAGCCGTCATCGCCGGGCGCACAGGGATAGGCTTGAGCCAGCGCGCACAGAGCTTCGTGACCGACCCGGCGGAGAACCCCTTCAACGTTATCGAGCCGGGCAAGCGCCCGCGCGTCACGCTCACGCCCACGCTCGCCTTGAAGGACGGAAAGCCGTTCCTCGCGTTCGCCGTTCAGGGCGGCGACAGCCAAGACCAGAACCTCCTACAGCTCTTCCTCAACGTGGTCGAATTCGGGATGAATGTGCAGCAGGCGGTCGAGGCGCCCAACGTCAACAGCTTCCAGATGCGAAGCTCCTTCGGCGAGCACGAGTCCCGGCCCGGTCGCATCCTGCTCGCCGAATCTATACCGGCCTGGGTGCGCGCGGAACTGAGACGGATGGGCTACGAACTGACGTTCGAGGAGCGCACCTCTGGGCCAATCAACGCCATTCTCTTCGACCGCGCGCACGGTACGATGTGGGGCGGCTCTAGCAACCACGGCGACGATTACGGCATCGCTTGGTGACTTAGCAACCTGTGGGGGTAATGACTCGCATCAGGGTGAGCGCGTGACAGCCATTGTAACAATGAATGAAGAGACGTAAACATGCCTCATGCATTACCTCGGATTTCGAGAATGATATAGTCCGCCGCACATTGTTTTTATTGCTCTCCGGCGATGACCAAAAAGCGAATAAGGGTGGGTGAAGGTGCGGTCCATGATACAGAACAAGAAGCGACCTTCACTTTTGCTGATTATCGGGGCGTTCGCGGCGGTGTATCTGTTCTGGGGTTCGACGTATCTCGCTATCAAATATGCCATCGAGACGTTGCCGCCTTTTTTGATGTCGGGGTGGCGGTTTATGATCGCGGGCGCGGCGCTGACCGCGTGGGCGCATTTCTCGGGCGCGGAACGTCCGACGCGGTCGCAATGGCAATCGGCTGCCGTCATCGGTGCCTTACTGTTCTTATGCGGCAACGGCGGCGTAGTGTGGGCGGAGCAGTACATCGCGTCGGGGCTGGCGGCATTGCTCGTCGCGACCGAGCCGTTGTGGATCGTGTTGCTCAACTGGTTGCGCCCTGGTGGTGTGCGCCCCGGCATGAAAGTCGTTCTGGGATTGGCGGTAGGCTTTGCCGGCGTGTGGCTCTTAATCGGTTCGGGATTGTCAGGGAGCGGCGGCGCCGTCGCGGGCGGAGGAGGTACCGTGCTCGGTGCCATCGTGGTCATCGCTGCGGCGTTCGCTTGGGCAATAGGATCGATCTATTCGCTTCACGCACAGCTTCCCGCATCCTCGGCCCTCGCGTCAGGGATGCAGATGCTCGCCGGTGGCGCGTTGCTCACCCTCGCCGGCACCTTCTCGGGTGAGTGGTCGCGGCTTGACCTTAGTCGCTTGTCGGCTGTGTCTGTCGGCGCCTTTATGTATCTCGTCGTCTTCGGTTCGATCATTGCCTTTACGGCCTATAGTTGGCTGCTACGCAGCGTGAGTCCGGTACGCGCATCAACCTATGCTTACGTCAACCCGGCGGTCGCGATATTGCTCGGATGGGCTGTGGCGGGTGAGGCGATCTCGCTGCGAACTCTCGTGGCCGCCAGTGTGATCGTTGCATCCGTGATGTTGATTGTTTCGCAAGACAAGCGGAGCAACGAAAGCCACAGGGAAGAGACCGCTGCCCCCTGCCGGTGCTGAACTCGACTTTCCAACAATGGCGAAGGAGATTTCGCGATGAACGCGAGGAGTTCACATGACGTGACCAAGCAAGCGGACGAGTACCCCACTATCTCAGTGCGGCGTCAAAGATTACGAATGGACGTGGTGGGCAAGAGCCGTAGCGTGCTGGTACTGCCCCGCGTCCTTGAGGCGAGTGCGGAGTTCTGGCTCATCTCATCACAAAATTCGAGCATCGGTTAGCACGGCGGAGGATGTTTTTATGACTACAGACCGCATCGCCTCTTACGTCGCAGAGAACGCTGCGCGCTTTCTCGACGAGTTGACGGCGCTTGTCTCGATCCCGAGCATCAGTACATTGCCCGAACACCGCGAGGACGTGCGGCGCGCCGCTGAGTTCCTCGTCGCGGAGCTGCAAGGAACTCTCGGCATGAGCACGGTCGAACTCATCGAGACCGCGGGGCACCCACTCGTCTATGCTGAGTGGATAAACTTGCCGGACAAACCCACGGTGCTGATCTATGGTCACTACGACGTGCAACCCGTCGATCCGCTTGAATTGTGGCTTTCGCCGCCTTTCGAGCCGGTAATCAAAGGCGACGACTTATTCGCGCGCGGTGCCGTAGATGACAAGGGACCGATGTTCGCGACCCTCAAGGCGATCCAGTCATTGATTCACACAGAAGGTACATTGCCCGTCAACATCCGGTTACTCATTGAAGGTGAGGAAGAGAGCGGCGGCAAGTCTGTCGAGGCTTTCGTCAGTGCTCATGCGGAGCACCTGCGGGCCGATTGTGCGCTCGTGCTCGACACAGCGATGGTTGCGAAGGGCGTGCCGACGATCTCTTACGGTTTGCGCGGGATGGCCTATGCCGAGATCGTCGCACGGGGTGCAGAACACGATTTGCACTCTGGCGTGTACGGAGGCATCGGGCCGAATCCGCTGCAAGCTTTAGCGTGGGTATTGGCAGACCTCAAGGGGCGCGACGGGCGCATCAACCTACCAGGACTCTACGAGATGATGCAACCGCTCTCTGACGAGGAGCGTGCAGCGCTTGCCCGCCAGTCCGAGCTGCAAGAAAAGGAATTATTGAGCGCAGCAGGATTCCGTGAGATGTCAGGAGAATCCGGCTTCTGCGTCGCTGAGAGGGCAAGCGCGCGCCCGACTTTCGAGGTGCACGGCATCATCGGCGGCTTTACCGGCGAGGGTGCGAAGACGGTTATCCCAGCGGAGGCGAAGGCCAAAGTTTCGCTGCGGCTTGTGCCGGGACAAAACCCCGCCGTCGTGCTCGCGTTGTTGTCCAAGCGAGTGCAGGAACTCACATCACCAGGTATCACGTTGGAAGTGCGTCCGCTGCACGTCGGCGACCCGGTGCTGCTCGGCTTAGATTCTCCTGTGCTGAAGACTGCCGCCCGTGCGCTCGAACAGGAGTTCGGGCACGAGGTTGCATTCCTGCGTGAAGGCGGTTCGATCCCCGTAGTAGCACTATTCGATCAGTTGCTGAAGGTGCCCGTAGTGTTGATCGGTTTTAGTTTGCCCGATGACAACATTCACGCGCCGAACGAGAAGTTCCATATCCCGAACTACTATGCCGCGATCCGCGTGGTGGCGGGCTTCCTTAAGCGATTGGGGGCGAAAGCCGAGGCAGAATAATGGCGATGGTCGGCATCAATGGGTGATGAATCACTGGCACTTTACACTGACGGCGTAACTGAATCGTTCAACGAGGTGGGAAAGGAATTCGGAGAACAACGCCTGATTGAAGCCTTGCGGCGCCGCCGTGCATTGTCTTCTTCAGTGTCTTGGTGGTTAAATTCTTCCTCTTAAATAAAATGGTGAAGCGCAGAGGAGAGTTGCCGCTTCACCATTTCTCATTCCGCTTTGCTGAAACTTAGTTGCGGTCTTGCCTGTCGTGTTTTTGCTTGTAGATGTGCTTGCTGGACTGTTGCAACTCGCGTTGGACACGGGCGCGTTCTCTGGCCGTGAACTCGCCGCCGGAGCGACGATAGAAGGCTTCCTGAGTGCGAATAACTGCCTGTTCAGCGGCGAGTCGTTGCGTCTCGCGCCGCGTTAGTTCGCCGCTGCGGACGCCCTGCCTGATGCGCGTGGTCTGCCGCCCCTGTCGCGCATTGACCGACTTGGTCCTACAATTCGGCTGGTTCGCCTGCGCCTCGGACGCGAGCGGAAACGCTAAGGCTGCGACGAACAACGCCGGAGCCAACAACTTCTTCAAACTTTCTACCATGTTTTTTCTCCTCTCATCATTCAACTGATTAACCATGCGAGGTGGTCATCAGTTTGGACGAATGCGATTCCGAGAAAGTCTGAATAATATCCGCTCTTACAATTCGTCAAAGGTGCTCAAGACAAGTTCCATGTTGGAGAGGTCTGCGAACAACGCATCGGGCTTCTGCGCGGCGAGCGCGTCGTGACTGTCGAAACGCCCCATGCAGACCGCGACGGAGCGTGCGCCGAAAATCTGGCGCAGGCAATGTCGATGGACCTGTCGCCGAGAGAGTCGAGACATCCGAGCAGATGGAACGCCTTCGGTCCCTTCACTGCGATTATGGTCAAGGGTATCTGTTCTCTCCCCCAGTCGATGCCGCGGCTGTCGAAGAGTTGATTCAAGCGCGGCGGCATTATCGTGATGCTGGCGGCGCGCTGACAAGTTCCTCTGTGAACGGGCTAAACGATGTAGCGCCGAAAGCACAACATGTACATTCCGCGCGAAGGTTGGAACTCCCGCACATCTGATATTTCGAGGCTAAATACAAGACAAAAGCTTACAAAGTCCAATGATAATCAAATATTTTGGTTCGGCAGTCCTGGTATCATCAGATGCGACGCAAATGATCAAAGCCATGACGGAAAAGGCTTTTCGCAAGGCGCCCAGATTTCTTTATTTTGATGGGGTTGGAAGTTGCCAACCACTCACCCACGATGTACGCCCAACCAAAAGCGACAGTCATCAGAAGCTCGAAGTAAATATATGCACTGGCTTCCAGCGTAAGGCCAATCTTTGTCGAAACAAGCAGGACGCGAAAATCGTTTCTATGGCATTCAAGAAAATGTCTTTAGACAGGATAGATCGGATGGGCAAGGGAGCATTGGAAGGAAGAGGCGACACCGTTCTTGCTGACCGCTGTTTCGTCCTGTCAATCTTGTCCAATTGTTTTGCTTAAAGTTGATAACAAGCGAAACACTGGCCTCGGTTTCTATCCTGTTCGGAGTAGACAGCAATTCTCGGTGAAGCGGTAAGTTCTTGCCAGTGTGCTATTTGATACTTTGAGTTTTTGCGCTTCTAACCTCAGACTTTGTGTAAGTTACGTCAACCGTGTGTGACATGAGCCTCGTTAAACGCGCTCTGTTTCCTCTACTCTGTTGTTCACGCAGGCTTTACAAGCGCAAAAACTCAAATGTTCAAAACATTGAGCGGATGCCACTTAGAGCCTGACCGAGAATTGC
>JACDEG010000626.1 GCA_013816505.1 Pyrinomonadaceae bacterium
TGAAATCATTCCCGGCGGACGCGGTCATTATCGCGACGGGCGGGCCCGGGCTGATCTTCGGCAAGTCAACCAACTCGATGATCTGCACCGGCAGCGCCGTCTCAGCGTGCTATCAACAGGGCGCGAAGTACGCGAACGGCGAATTCATCCAGGTTCACCCGACTTCGATTCCGGGCGAAGACAAATTGCGTCTGATGTCCGAGTCGGCGCGCGGCGAAGGCGGACGTGTGTGGGTGCCACGTCAAGCCGGCGATAAGCGCGGGGCTGCTTCGATCCCCGAAAAAGAGCGCTGGTATTTTCTCGAAGAGAAGTATCCGGCCTACGGCAACCTCGTCCCGCGCGACATCGCGACGCGCGAGATTTTTCAGGTCTGTCTCGACGGCCATGGTATTAACGGCGAGAACCAGGTTTACCTTGACCTGACGCACATTCCGGCTGAGACGCTCGACCGTAAGCTCGGCGCAATTCTCGAAATCTACGAGATGTTCGTCGGCGACGATCCGCGTCACGTGCCGATGCGCATCTTCCCCGGCGTGCATTATTCGATGGGCGGGTTGTGGGTGGACCACGATCAGCGCACCAACATCCCCGGACTTTTAGCGGCGGGCGAGTGCGATTACTCTGTGCATGGCGCCAACCGCCTCGGCGCCAACTCGCTTGTCAGTTGCGTCTATGGCGGGTTCATCGCCGCCCCCGCCGCCATCGAGTTCGCGCAGAACGTCGAGCGCAACGGCGCCGACGGATCGAAGATTTACGACGATGAGTTGAAGCGGCAGCAAGAGATCAATAACACGCTCATCAAGCAGCCGGGATCAGAGAATCAATATCTTATCCATGATGAAATGGGTAAGTGGATGACGGACAACGTGACGGTCGTGCGCTACAACGACCGACTTCAGGCGACCGACGCCAAGCTCCTAGAGTTATTGGATCGTTACGACCATATCTCGCTGAACGACTCGAACATGTGGGCGACGGCGGCGCTTCCGCACGCGCGTCAATTGCAAAACATGATCGAACTGGCGCGCGTCATCACGCTCGGCGCGCTGAACCGCAACGAGTCGCGCGGCGCACATTACAAACCGGACTTCCCGAACCGCGACGACGACAATTTCATGAAGACGACGATTGCCGAGTATTCGGGCGAAGGCCCCGTCATCTCGTATGAAGCAATTGACGTCAGTCTGATCACGCCGCGCAAACGCGATTACAGCAAAGGCAAGAAAGAGGAAGGGTCGAAGGTCGCGCCGTCGGTCGCTTCGCAAGTGGATGGCAAACTCAAGTCTGAGGCGGCGGCGGCAGGGCTGCCCGTCCCGGACGGCGCGACGCAGACGCCCGAACTCGGCTGGGACGCGAACAAGCCAGAGATCAGCAACCCGGCAGTGTGGAATTCGAACAAGGAAGAGGTTGATCGAACCGTGTTCGGCGAAGGCGAGTCGCGGCGCGAGCAGGGCAAAGCAATCGAAGACGCAGGGGGTAAGTCAGACAAATTATGAGCACGTCCAACGGAAATCCAGACACGCGGTCACTGAAGCGGAATCCGCCGAAGTTGATCGAGATGCGCATCAGGCGGCGCGACAACCCGGACTCGCCCGCCTACTGGCAGGAGTTCACCATCCCTTATCGACCAAACCTGAACATCATTTCGTGCTTGATGGAGATTCAGAAGGATCCGGTCGCGAAAGACGGCCAACGCACAACGCCCGTCGCATGGAGTATGAGTTGTCTCGAACAGGTGTGCGGCACCTGCACGATGATCGTTAACGGCAAGGTGCGTCAGTCCTGCTCGGCCCTCATCGACCAACTCGACCAACCGATCACGCTGGAGCCGATGACCAAGTTTCCCACGGTGCGCGATCTGATCGTTGACCGCACGCGGATGTTCGATCACCTGAAGCAGATCAAGGCGTGGATCGACATCGACGGCACGCACGACCTCGGCCCCGGCCCGAAGATGACGCAGGATGAAGTCGCCGAGCGCTACGCCTATTCGCGCTGCATGACGTGCGGTTGCTGCCTCGAAGCCTGCCCACAGTATGATGATAACCAATTCATCGGGCCGCAAGCCATCGCGCAGGTGCGCTACATGAACATGCACCCGACCGGCGTCATGAGCCGCGACGAGCGGCTCGAAGGCATCATGGGCGACAATGGCATCCAGAACTGCGGCGACGCGCAGAACTGCGTCCGCGTCTGCCCGATGTCGATCCCTCTAACGAAAGCCATCTACGAAGAGAACCGCGAAACGATCATCCACGGATTGTTCGGGTGGCTGAAGCGGTAAGGCAAAAATAAAAAGGCAAAAGGCAAAAGTGGAAGAGCGGAGAGCAACACCGTTCCTTCGCTTTTGCCTTTTTACTTTCATTCCCTAACCTTGCTAATCTCTTGCCGTCGCCAGAAGTTCTAAACGTCAACTGGGAGGCTCAAGTCATGTCAACGCTTGAAACGGCACAACCGCCGGCAATCAACTTCTCACCCTTGCTTCGCCGATACACGCTCGAAGAGTTTTGGGGACTGCCTGAGCCGGAAGGCCGCGCGCATTACGATTTGATCGGAGGGTACTTATTCATGGTTCCGCCGCCAGACCCGCCGCACGGCGACATCGATAGTCGCCTGACTGATTCCCTCGTACTTTTCCTCGCCGCTCACGGCAGACCGGGTGTGGTTTATCACCCGCGCGAGGCGATCTGGATCGACGGCACCTACCTCGAGCCGGATATGATGTATGTTTCGCATGAATTGCGGGCGAGGATGACCGGGCGGCGCACCTCCGCCGACATCGTGTTCGAGTACCTTTCCGTGAGCACCGCAAACTACGACCGGACAACGAAAGCGGATACCTATCTTGCCCTCGGTGTGCGTGAATTGTGGCTGGCTGATCCTGAGCACGTCAGCATCGAAGTGCGCCACGCAGCCCTCAGAGATGGTTCGCCTGTTTGGGAGAGATTGATTTATACAATTGGCGAATTGGCACAATCGCAGGTCTTGTCAGGCTGGCGCGTGTCGGTTGACGAACTGTTCGCCGGATTAGTTTGAATTGTCCCGACTAAGTCATCGCTTATCATTAAGTTCGGTGCTACCAATTGCTTTTGGCGAAACGAAACAAGCATGAATATCGTGATGCGCGCCATAATTTCTTCTCTCTTAGCTTTTCTCGGCTTTGGTTGCGATAGACAAAGCGCGAATCAACGTCCGCAAACCCAGACGATAAATGCCGCAGACTTGAAGCCGAATGAGATTCAACATGAGCAGTTGAGCGAAGCGCAATTAAGACGCATCAAGAAGTTACGGCTCATGTACCGTCAGACTGCGAATCAGTATAGACTTCAGTCATGATTGACTTTCCGATAGACGACCTGCTGGATGAAGCAGCTTGCCTGACTTGGATCGAGAAATACCTTCATCCACAAGGGCTGAGATGTCCCCACTG
>JACDEG010000627.1 GCA_013816505.1 Pyrinomonadaceae bacterium
GCGTATGATGGCGCCGCCGTTGACGAGGTAGCGCCCGTCAACGGTGTCACAACTGAAGCGCGACCGCTTGCGAAATGCAAAGCACCGGGCGCATATTTCCGTCGTCAGCATTCCACGTCACGTCACGCACATCATGCCGGAGATCAGAGAGTCATTGCCGAAGCCTCGACCGCGGGAGTGCCCCGCCTGCGGTGCCGCGACGTGCCGGGCCGGGGCGCGCTTCTGCGCGACGTGCGGGCGCAGCCTCGACCGCGAAGAATATCTGCCGGCGGATGCACTCCTGTCGTCGTACCATCAGCAGTGTCATCGCCCGTCGATGGACCAGACGAATGTCAACGTTAACCGCATGACACAGCACGGCGCGATGCGTGGCGTGCGGAAGGACGTCGATTCCCAACAGCGTGTGATTGTCGTGTGCGACGAGAGTCGCTCAACCGTGGCGGCGGTCGGCGTCTCCATCCCCACGGTGCGCCGTCACCGCGCGCCGTCGAGAATTTCGCCAATGCCATACGGTGAGCATCGCAACACCGCGGCGACGACGGCGCTGGCGCTGGTCACTTACGCCCTTGTTCCGTACCTCGGCATCCTCTTTTGTCCGGGCGCGGTGCTGTTGGGGAGCATCGGCGTCGTCCGCGCCAGCCGCGCGCCGCACATCGGCGGACGCCGTGACGCGCTGCTCGGAGTTGTAATGGGACTCGTCATCTTCGGCGCACAACTCATCCTCTGGTGGATCCTCTACAAAGTGCCGGAGTGGTCACGTCTGAATTTTTAATTTGCGATTGACGATTTTGCGACCACCACCGCCGCCGCCCCGTTCGCTATAGTTTTGACGCACAGGCCGACTCACAGCTTCATCACTCAGAAAATCGCCAATCGAAAATGGTTAAAATCGCCAAGATCGTCAGCTCCAACTCGCACGTCGATTACGTCGGGCGTGTGATTGATGTACTTGACGCGGACACAGCGCCGGGCGCGGACGATTACGGATTCGCGCAGTTCGTTTCGGTGCCGCTCGACGGCGGCGTGACGGAAGTCGTCGGTGTGATCTATAACACGCAGTTAGCGAACCCCGAATACGGGCGCTTCGGGCCGCGCCTGTCGTCGAAGGCGGAAATCGCGGTGCTCAGTCCCGACTACCTCAATGAGCAGGGGGTGCTTGTCGGTATCCTGCTGCTGGGCTGGCGCGAGCAAGGGGGCGCGACGCATCACGCCGTCCCGCGTCAAGTGATTCCGGTCGGGCAGGACGTGTACCGTTTGTCCGAACGTGACACGCACGAGTTCCACCGCGGCGCCGGAGGGAGCGTGCAGTTGCACTACTTTTCGCAGGTCATCGCCCACGCCGGGGCGTTCGCCGTGCCGTTAATCGAAAGCATCATCGAACAACTCGACTCCGGCTGTACTCCGGAGGAACGCCAGCGCCTTTGCGTACTTAAAAGGTCGCTCGTCTGGCAACGTACGCTCGGCGGTGTGCGTCTCTAACAGACAGCGAAATTTCAAATAGGAGACGCCAGAGCCATGATTAACCTACGAAAAGTTTTTGTTGCAGTGACAGTGGTGTTCGTCGGTGCGACGTGGGGCAGCGGCGCAGTGGTGGCGCAGCGAGCACGCACGATCAGCAATCCGCCGGACGCCGCCGCGACGACAACGGCGAGCGTGCCGACTCCGCCCCCGGCCCCCGCGACCGTCAAAGCTAAATACGAGGGTGGCGTCATCGGCTATGCTAAAAGCGACGGGACGCTTAACTTCGACGACGAGAACCGCCGCCTTGTCTTCCGCGACAAAATGGGGAAGGAACTGTTCTCGATTCCTTACGACGCAGTCGCGGTCGCCTATGCCGATACCAAGTCGCGCCGGCCCGGAGCGGCGTCCGTCATCAGCAGTCTGCCACTGCCCTACGGCGCGAACATCCCGGCGATGTTCATCAAAAAGAAATATCGTTACCTGACGCTGCAATACAAAGACACAGACACGCAGGCCGAGGGACTCACCAGCTTCAAGCTGGAGAATAAAGAAACGCTCGCGTCGGTCATCACGACGCTGGCGAATAAAGCGGGCCTGACGCCGCGCGGCAACGCCTTCATCCGCCGTCGCGATCAAGGCTCAACGGCTGGAAGCCCGGCTCCATCGACGCCATAAATTTCGTGCCTTGACTTGTCTCCGCTGGCATATCAGCCCGCGTCTGCTTGCGCCCTCAAACATTGAGGGGGCGATTAAAGTCGAAAGGAGATTTCAGTGATGCCGACAGAAAACAGTGAGTTGATTCAACGCTGGTTCGATGAAGTCTGGAATAAGGGGCGCTCCGAAGCGGTAGACGAGATGTTCGCTGCCGACGGCATCGCGCACGGCCTCGGCGAAGCGGGCGTCGATGTGCGCGGCCCCGCCGCGTTCAAGCCGTATTTTGAAAAGCTGCGCGGCGCCTTTCCGGATTTCGAACTGACTGTCGAAGACACGATCAGCGAAGGCGACAAAGTAGCGGCGCGCTGGACGGCGCGGATGACGCACGGGGGCGATCATCTGGGATTGCCGGCGACCGGCAACCGCGTCGAAGTGTCGGGGATGTCAATCATCCGCGTCCGCGACGGACAGATCATCGAGGGCTGGAACAACTGGGACGTGATGGGCATGATGCAACAGATCGGCGCGGGCAAGCCGGCGGCGACGTTGCTTGAGTAGCATTCTCAAAGTAGATCATGCATTAACGACAAGATTCGCGGGAGCGGCTGAATAGGATGGTTGGCGAGGCAGGAGGTAAAGTCAGATCGCCGGCAGTGGACGGCACCAAAGGGCACAATCATAATTCGTTATTGTTGAATAAGCATAAGCTAAACTCAGTCCAATCATCAGCTTTTACTTCATGTCCCCAAAACTCGCACTCGTAACAAAACCGCCCCTCTTCTCTAGCTTTTACTGAGGGACAGTTGCTCCAAGGGTCTATTGATAAGTTGTGATTGCTAATCTCGCCTTGTAGCGTTACAGCGACTTGTACGTATCGGTCAGTCACAGCATCTTTGACCGAGAATTGCTGGTAGGGCTGAGTGATGAGGACTGAGTTCAAGCGGGACTGCTTTTGCTCAGTCCTCCGTTTACGGTCGGAGTAAAACTTTCAGCATGCCCGGGGCGGCGGCCCGCTCCATCGCGCGGAAGCCATCGACGAGCGGGTATTCATCGCTGATTAAAGAGTCGACATCAACCGCGTTTCGTTCCAGCAAGTCGAGCGCGGGCGCGAAACGACCGCAGCGTGAGCCAATCACGCTGACCTCATTAACGACCAGGCGCGCGGCGTTAATCTCGGTCGCGCCGTGAAAAGTCGATTTCAAAACAATCGCCCCGCGCGGTCGCACCAAATCGAGCGCGAGTGCGAAGCCGCCGCCAGCGCCCGACGCTTCGATCACCAGGTCGAAGGCGCGCGGCGCGTCAGCCCGCAGC
>JACDEG010000628.1 GCA_013816505.1 Pyrinomonadaceae bacterium
GCACAAAAACGGCGATAGAAAAAGGAGCGGAAGCAGGAGGTGAGGTTGCACCCGTCGTTGCTTCACGAAAGGAGGCTTCCTTTCGGCTTCGAGATGTGACCCAGCAGTGACGGGATCGGGCTGCCGTGCGGGCAGTGCTGCGGGTGACCGAGCAGAAGGTCGATGCGCTGTTCGAACTCATCCGAGATGTGGTGCTCCAGACGCTCCGCCTCGTCATGCACCGACGCCGAGGCATAACCGAGCGTGTCGGCCAGAAAGCATTCCAGCAGCCGGTGACGACGCACGATCTTGAGCGCGATGCCGCGACCCTTGTCGGTCAGGCGCACGCCGTAGTAAGGAACGTGCGCGACCAGTTCCTGCCGCTCCATCTGCTTCAACATCTTCGACACGGCGGGCGGGCTGACGCTGAGCGCCCCGGCCAAATCGCCGGTGCTCACCTCCTGCCGCCCCCCCGTCCGTTCCGACAGACTCCAAATCGCTTTCAGGTAATCTTCCTTCGACGGGGTGACATTCTTGTCGCGCTTCTGTACGGCGATCATCAACTCTCCTTAGATAAGTCCGAGCAGCCGCGCCATGGTGGCGGTGAAGAAACAGACAACGATGCCGAGCGCCACCGGCAGCAGCGACGCAACGGTCGTCCACTTGAGGCTTCGCGTCTCTTGCCAGATCGTCATGATGGTTGTGCTGCACGGGTTATGTAGCAGGCTGAAAAGCATCAGGTTGATGCCGGTGAGCATCGTCCAGCCGCCCAGTCCCGTCAGGACATGATGGACTTGCGCGGTGTCATCAAGCTCGATCATCACGCCGGTCGACGCCAGGCTCGACTTGGCGACGTTGAGCGTCAGCATCAGAATCGTCGGGATCACGATTTCGTTCGCTGGGATGGCAACGACGTAGGCGAGCAGGATGACGCCGTTCAGCCCGAGCAGCAGGCCGAGCGGTTGCAGAAAGTGGACCGCATGTTCGGCGATGCTTGAGCCGCCGAGGTTGATGTTGCTGATGAGCCAGATGACCGCACCCGCCGGGGCCGCCATAATCACGGCCCGCTTGAGGACGATCAGCGTGCGGTCGATCATCGACGTATAAATCGTCTGCCAGATTTGCGGCGGTCGGTAGGGCGGCAACTCCAGACTGAAGCTGGACGCTTCGCCCTTGAGCCACGTGCGCGATAAAAAGGCCGAGACGAGCAGCGTAAAGATGATGCCAAGCAGCGCGACCGCGACGACGCTCGTCGCCGCGATGAAACTCGCCAATGCCGGCGGCGCAGTCGCACCGATGAAGATCGTGCCGATCAGAATCAGCGTCGGCCAGCGCCCATTGCAGATTGAAAAGTTGTTGGTGATGATTGCGATCAGGCGTTCGCGTGGGCTGTCGATGATGCGCGTCGAGACAACGCCCGCCGCGTTGCAGCCGTAGCCCATCATCATCGTCAGCGCCTGCTTGCCGTGTGCACCGGCGCGCTTGAACAGACGGTCGAGATTGAACGCGACGCGCGGCAGGTAGCCGAGATTTTCCAGCAGCGTGAACAGCGGGAAAAAAATCGCCATCGGGGGCAGCATCACGCTGACCACCCACGCGGTCGCAAGGTACACCCCGTCGATCACAAACCCTGCCAGCCACCACGGCGCGCCCGCCGCGCGCGCGACTTCGTGCATCGCTTCGTAGACCGTGCCTTGCAAGAGCGACGCGAGCATCGCCGAAGGAACGTTCGCACCCGCGATGGTCAGCCAGAAGACGACCGTCATCATCAGGATCATCACCGGGAAGCCCCACACCCGGCTGGTTAACACGCGGTCGCAGAACAATTCAAAGTGCATGCGGCGCGGCTGCCCGGTGCGTGCGACGGCGCGGCCCGCAACCTCAACTGCGTCGGCGTAAATTGCCTCGGTCAAGCGGTCGTGAATGTCCCCGCTGAACTCCCGGCGCAGGCGCGCCGCCTCTTTCAAAATTTCTTCCGATGCCACCATCTTAGCTCGCCCCCAACTGTGTCAAGTTTACAGCCGTATCTGATCGTCCCAACTCGCCGAGCGTCCCGTCGCGGACGGCGCGGATGATGCTCTCATCGCCTTCCAACAACCGCAGCGCGACCCAGCGCGCATTCGGCAGTCCACCCACCGCGCTTTCGAGTTGGGCCGCGAGCGCCGCGACCGCCGCTTCGAGCTTCGCGTCGCGATATTTAATCCGGCGCGGTCGGGTCGGGTACGCGCCCTGCGCCACATTGTCCACCGCGCTCAGGAGTTCCGAGACGCCCTCGCCGCGGCGGGCTGACATCGGCACGACGGGCACGCCGAGGTCACGCGCCAGGGCGCGCTCGTCCACCTCGATGCCGTTACGCCGCGCCTCGTCAATCAAATTAAGCGCGACGACGGCGCGGTCGGTAATCTCGAGCACCTGCATCGTCAGGCTCAGGTTTCTTTCAAGGCGGGTCGCGTCGGCCACGACGATAGTGACATCGGGCCGGCCAAACAGCACAAAGTCGCGCGCCACCTCTTCATCGACGCTGGTCGAGAGCAGCGAATATGTTCCGGGCAAGTCGACCATCTTGAACTTTTTGTTGTTGTAGTTGAATGCGCCCTCGGCACGGGCGACGGTCTTGCCGGGCCAGTTGCCGACATGCTGCCGGAGGCCGGTCAGTGAGTTGAAGATCGTGCTCTTGCCGGTGTTCGGGTTGCCCATCAGGGCGACGACGTAATCCCACCCACCGGATTTGATGCCGAGCCGTGTGAGCTGCGACGTGTTGCATGATGAGGAACATGCGCCGCAGGTCGCCGCCGCCGCCCCGGCCGTCTCGATGCGCGCGCTCATGGTGTGGCCTCCGCCGGCGTGGCGCCGTTCTCCATTTGAACCTCGATCATTTCGGCCTGCTCGTGCCGGAGAGCAACCACGGCGTCACGAATGCGGTACGCGACCGGGTCACCGAGCGGACTGCGCATCACCGTTTCGACAATGGTGCCGGGCAAGATGCCGAGGTCGAACATACGGCGGCGCTCGGCATTTCGGCTGTGGACGCCGGTCACCGTCGCGATTTGACCGACGCCAAGATGATTAAGTGTCATAGCTGTTCGTGCTCCCCTGCTTGTTGATTGATGATGTTGTGATGATCGACGGGCAGTTCGGGCCTCTCTCCGCAATGTCACGATTGGCGCCCCAGAATGTCCGCCCATTAGTTATACCAGAAAATGTACTATGGTTAAACTAGAAAGTGTACTTTGGTTAAAAAATAAATTCAGGGTGGCCGTTTGTCAAAAGTTTACCGGGGCTAATCCCTCATCGGCCTTGCGTTTTGCCGCCGAAATTCTTTCAGAGTAAGATGTGGCGATGCAGTTAGCGCGTGTCATCGGGACAGTGGTGGCGACGGTCAAGAACGACTCGTTAGAGGGCCGCAAGCTTTTGATCGTGCAATCGCTGAACGC
>JACDEG010000629.1 GCA_013816505.1 Pyrinomonadaceae bacterium
ATTTCTTAAACTCTAAGCCGCAGTTGTTGCACAGAAACACGCGCTGGCCGAGTAGCCGCAGAAGTAGAGGCGGATCGTGATAGCCGCGCTGGACGCGCACGCTGTGGCATCTAGGGCAGCTCTGCATGGCGTCGTCAACTACCTTGCTCATCACTCCACACCACCTTTTGCGCTGGCACTCGCTCGAAAGCCTCTTCGCATACACATCCTCACGCCGGCGTGAGGATTGTACTTTTCCACTGACAAACGCGAGATTCCAAGTGTTTTTACCTGCTCAACCGAAAGCCTCTCCACCCCTCGTTGCGCAACGAGGATTCCACCCGTCGACTGGTGCTGACACTTGCCCATCCAGAAGCCTCTCCGCATAAAAGCTAAGTGCGGATTCCGCAGTTAGCTTTGTCAGTGCTGACACCTGCTCACCTAGAAGCCTCTCCGCATCGCGCTTCTCGCGACTTTCTCAGCCACGCCATAAACGATTCATACTCTTCGTCATACTTTCGGATTTCATCCTGTGGCGGGCGTCGGATGGTTTCACCCAGTTGTGCTTCAATCTTCGCCCGGTCTGACGGGTCAAGCCGCAGGGTATCGAGCTTGACGGCAGCATCCTTCCAAAACATGATTTCCTGATACCGCCTAGATTTTGGATCGTCGTAATACTCCTCTCTCAGACTTGCCAGAGAACAGACGATACCGCCCGGTTTTCTAGCGAGGAGGGCTAAACGATAAGACTCCAAACTGTATTTAGCACGCCCCCGCTCATGCCGCTCCCACCTGACGCACAGGACACCCGCAGTCACCTTGCGCGTAGTGCCTAGAGTTTTCGTGCTAGGTGCAAAATCATGGGCACTACACGCCGCTTGCAGTTTGCTTAATTGCGCGGCCTTCAGGCGAGCGCTTTGTTCGCACGCTTGCGCTTGTTCTTGAAGAGACCAGTAGCGGCTGAAGAGTTTGCTTGCCGTTGATAGCCCCCTGCGTCTCCGTCGCGGCACTTCGCCGTGATTGCGTTCAATCCATGCTGGGTGCATTTGCTGGCGCGTTGCGTCTGCCCTCATCGCGCACACCTTTGACTCTTCCCTTAGCTTGGTGATTTCATTCGGCAACGCCTCAAGGGCGGCTTGAATCGTCGGATACTCGCCCAAGTAGGCGACGGTCTTTTGCCGCACCTGTCCGCCCTGCCGTTCACTCGCCACAAGGTAGTGATAGACCCGTTCGCCTTGTCGCTTCGCCCGCACGAACACTCTACTTCTTGCCGCCCTTCTTTGGAGATTTTCTGCTGCTTGCGCGCTTTGACGGTTCCGCTGCTGGCGTAGGATTACCACTTTCCATTTTCTCTTGGACGTGCTTGTTGGAGGGCGCGCTTATTCCTCTCTTGCCGCCTTCATCACTCGTCGAAGATTCTTTGTTCGTTGCCATGGTTATCTCCTTTAGGTTCGTAGCCGATTATTGACACAAGCGGTGTTAACGCCTGCTCACCTGTTGCCCTTTCCGCCCGCGTCGCCGCGCTGCGCCTTCTTCGCGTCCCTGCAATCCTTGCAGCGCTTGGGCGGCTCGAAGCCCTTCTCGCGGTAGAACTCTTGATCGCGCTCACTGAAGCTAAAACCCTTGCCGCAGTCGGCGCAGGTCAACGTCTGTTCTAGATAGTTGCTCACTTCTTCCCTCTCTTCTTACTGTTCGATTGTTCGGGCTTGGCCTCTGCCGGTCTTCCTACCTTGGGCGGCTCGAAGGCTTTAATGGAATCAACGGGAATGTACCAGACAGGACCCCGCTCGGTTTCCTTACGCTCGGCACCCTTAAACTTCCCCTCGCGGGTCCATTGCGCAATGGTCGGATAGCTCACGCTGATGCCCCTGTCTTCAAGCAATTGCTGAGCTTGTTTGGTCGTTACCATCTTCATACCTGAACCTTATAGCACCCTATGAAAATAATTTCAATAAATTTCATAGTACCCTATTGACATAAATTACATAGCATGCTATGCTCTTTCTCATCAGTTCAACATCAGTACACGAAAGGCTAAAACGATGATTCAGATTCAATCCAAAACGCAGTTCACCAAAGCCATCGAGCGGGCAAAGAAGGAACGCATGTTGGTAATCATGCTTCGCTTCCGTGACTACTCGGTCTTGAACCGTTCCAACGGTCGCCGCTACGTCGTGATGTTTGAAGTCGTGAATGGTAAGAAGTTCGGGACGTGCTCATGCGAGGCCGGTAGCCCGATGCGCGGCAATCATCTTCCGATGGTCTGCAAGCACCTGTTGGCGGCGCTCACTGTTCACACGGCATTGATGGCGCAACGCAACGGCCACTAAACAGAAAGGGCTTTCCGGTGTTGTCGCACTGGAAAGCCCTCTAACATCCACCCTTCAAAGAAAGGTAAATGCCATGCAGAAGAACGATACCACAGCGAAAGATTCGGGAGTCACACGCGCCGACGCGCTGCTGCTGTTCAAGTTGATCACTGATGAGGCCGGCGCCGAAGACGCGCGCCGCAGCTTGCTCGAATATGTCGATGAGATTCTGAACGCTTCGCCCATCTCAGACCTGACGAACGATAGGCCGCTGTTCCTACGCGGCTTCACTGAAGGCTGGCCGCGTGCCGACCAGCACTCGCGCCGTAACGTCGGCGCGATTCTACGCCGCGTCAAGGGTGGCGAGACGGTCGAATCCATCATCGCTGACTTTCGCGCGGAACTTGACGCAGCAGTGACGCACAAGCCCGAAGTAGATGCGTCATTTGACGCGGCTGTGACGCAACAACAATCGGCGGAACTCGACGCGCCGGAGATGACGGATGAAGCGAGGTACATGTCGGAAGCGGACTTCCTCGCCCGCGCGCTGGCCCACCCGGAAGTGCCGATTGATTTCACCGCCTACGTCGCCGGAGTCATCATCGACATTCAGGACGACGTGTCATTGTGGACGCCGGAAGTGCTCCGCGTCGCGTGGCCGCTGATCCGCCAACAACCCGGCAACGGCGGCGCAGGACTCTTTGTCGCCGTCACGGAAGCGTTTAAGACGTTCGCCGACGATGACACGCGAAAGCTGTTGGGGAAACTCCGCTGGCGAGACGAGAAGTAGTAAGTGCGGGTGATTTTATAGACCGGTCTATAAAAAGCTAAGAGGCTGGCTCATCGGGGCTGGCCTCTTAGCTTTGGTGGGGAGGTTTTTCCGCAATTTGCGGAAAAGGTTTAAGACCAATTTGGTCTTATTACAGGAAAAGTAGAATCCTCACGACGTCGTGAGGATTGCGGCAATGCCGCAAAAGTCTACGCGCGTAGACATTCGGACCGTGCGCATGGGCGTGGGCGCTTGAAACCTTTGGTGTGCGCAATTGTGGACTCAAAATTCGTCTAGGAATTAATACAAGATTTGGGAGGAGATATGGAAACACTACGACAAGGCAGCCGAGA
>JACDEG010000168.1 GCA_013816505.1 Pyrinomonadaceae bacterium
CCGCATCGCCGCGTTGCGCCTTCTTCGCATCCCTGCAATCCTTGCAGCGCTTGGGCGGCTCGAAGCCTTTCTCGCGGTAGAACTCTTGGTCGCGCTCACTGAAGCTAAAATCCCTGCCGCAGTCGGCACAGGTCAACGTCTGCTCTTGATAATTGCTCACTTCTTCCCCCTCTTGTTACCGTTCGATGGTTCGGGAATCTCTTCGCCGGATTTAGCTAAGTCCTTCACGACAGCATCGACTACGCGTCTGAGCGAGCGGAGGCTGCTGCCACGGCTGTCCCCGCGTGCCGCGAGCGATGGGAACTCTGTGACCCGAGCGATGAATGTTCGCTCTTCTTCCGACCACATCGCCTCATATGTGTACTGAGCTGCGTTCATCCCTTCCCTTTCTTCTTACCGCTCATTTTGCGAAAGTGTACTCACTACACCTTTGGCGCTGGCACTCCCTCGAAAGCCTCTCCGCATCGCGCCCTGTTCAACTTCGCCACCGTGAACACGTTGCAGCCAGTTTTGCGGGCATCTGCCTTGTGGCACGTCTCGTCGCCCGCGCCATTCGGACCACGTGCGGTGATGTAGCGCTCGACGGGTGCGCACGAGTGAGTCCATGCGCTCGTGATGGCTCTCGCGACAAGCGTGATCAAGTTCTGCGAAATGGCAAGCAACGTCTGCGCCGTCTCTTCCACGCGCGAGATATGGATGCCGCTTGAACAGTGGCGAGTTGGCTGAACTCATCGCGGGTGATCTGCCTGACATGTTCGGTATCTTCAGGTGTCACTTCCTCCCACCTCTCTTTTTACCATCCTGCTCCGGCTTGGTAGCTTTGCCGGCGTTGACGATCAGGCCCCAATCGCGCGCCTTCTCCTTCAGCTTCTCAGTCGCTTTGTCTTCCACCATCGCGGGCGCCTGTCGGTGGTTGTTCGTGCTCTTCATCTCTTGCCGCCTTTCTTACGCAATCTCGCCCAAGTCGGCAGAATCACCTGAAAGTCTGCCAAGTGCCTCTATCACTTGATCTGGATGCCACCGCTCGGCGTGTGCTTTGATGGCAAGGCTATCCATTGCGTCTGCTGGCAGCATTCCGGCGCTCACACCCGGGAGATTCGCTTTGATCCATTCGACAATCTCCTCCGTGCTGTGGCGCTCTGGTGCGGTGAGGGTTTCGATCTTGTGCAGGACGTGTTGACGCTTCTCAAAAATAGAGAGCGAAGTGTCACCCCAGTACCCAGCATCATCAAGTGCTTTAACAAACCTCTCAACCGTTGCGCCCTGGGGGAAACGAGTGGTAGCGATGAACATTTCATCGCTCAGTGGCTCCATCTCTTTGCTCACTTCTTCCCTCTCTTCTTACCGTTCGACTGTTCAAGATTGGCTTTCGGCGGTCTGCCGCCTGGTGACGGCTTGAAGGTTAGAATATCGGCGCGCGAAACAAGATTGCGCCCGTAAAGCGGGAACGACCGCAGACGACCTCGCCTGATGAGTTCATTCAGCGCCGCCACGCTTCGCCCGCTCAGGTCTGCCGCCTCTGATTGAGTAATCAAATCCCCCGGCACACCACCCTCCGAACTTTTTTCAACTCTTTTCTTGTTTGCCATGAGAAATCTTTTGAGTTATTCAAGAAGTAAAAGTAGAATCTTGAACAGGTCAAGAGGTTAACACGAAAGGTAAACGCGGTAAAGAAAATGTTCATCCTGAAATCGAAACAGCAGATCACCCGCGCGATTGAGAACGCGAAGGTGCTGCACCCGAAAGTCCGCATGGTCGCGCTTTGGCGAGTACGAAGTGAGTGGAAGCCGTGGCAACACCTACACCGTCCTGTGCTACCGAGGCGAGAAGATCGTTGACTGCAACTGCCCGTCGAGAGTCTCTTGCATACACTCGGCGGCGGCCCTCGCTTTACACGTTCATGTTCATCTCCTTCCGCCCGAATGATGTCGCCATCATCCGCGTCAAGGCGCCGTTTAACGGTAACGAATTCGACAATCTTGAAATCTATCGTGTTCGAGTTGCAGGGCAATGCGCGCATACTTTGTCACTTCAATACACTCAACCATAGCGTTGATAATCAGCATTCCGACTAAGCAAGGTTCCGTGTGAAAGCAAACTCGCCGGACGACTATTGACTTGTTACGAGGTTTGACATAGAAGCATCTCGCTCAATTTGAATCCCGGCCTCTACGAGAAGGAGATACTTCCATGAAACGAATCCTTATGATGGTAGTGCTCATGATTGCCGCACCGACACTTGTTTTAAGCCAAACCAGTGATAAGAAGGCGGATGCAACGAAAAATAATAGCAACAGCAGGGTGGAGCAGGAGTTAATGAAGTTGGAGAAAGATAGTGCTACTGCTGCCGTCAAGGGCGACACCACATTCCTTGATCGCCACACCGCCGCCAACTACATCGGCACAGACCCTAGCGGCGGAGTGAGTGGCAAAGCGAAGATGATGGCAGACGCCAAGGATGGCGATCCCAAGTTCGAGACTCTTGACCTAGACGACATGAGTGTCCACATGGCGGGCAAAGATACAGCCGTCGTGACAGGGCGCGCCATCGTCAAAGGGAAACTAAAAAGCGGAATGGACATTAGTGGTCAGTACCGCTTCACGGATGTATGGGTGAAGCGAGAGGGGCGCTGGCAGCTGATGGCTTGGCAAGCAACTAAAGTTGCACAGCAGTAGCAACGAGAAAGTGTTAGCCGAAGGCGCGGCTGCGCTATTTATTCCGCGTAGCCGCTCTCAAAATTACAAACATAACAAAGAAGTAACAGTCGCCCTTTGTCGCGCCGCTGTGTCGGCGTTTAGGACCTGTTTGCAACGCCACCGCAACCATGCGCCACGCGAAGTGGGTATTCTTTCGCCCTCTCTCCGCGCCTCATCACGGGTTGTAGTGTGCCCTTTACGTAGCTTTCCGCCAAACGGAGAAAAACAGCGTGTATTACGGGATCAATGGTCAAGCGGGCGGCTTCCTCGGCCCCTCCTCTGTGCTCCTTGTGGTGTGCGTCTTGTTGGCCATCGCGGTGTTCCTCAAAAGCTGTTTCCGACGCTACCCTTCGGCCAAGCGAGACAGGCGTTCCGAAGAGGAGCGTTAGGCCATCCTCTGCGTCTGCTGCCCCTGTGCGCTCGTTTCAGCACGTAACTGTTTAACTACCGAACGCCTCCGATGGCTTGTAAGGCAGCGGACATAAGTCATGATTCTCTACTGGGGAGCGTCAGAATAATTGTGTAAATGGCATAACAGAGCTGAAGCACAAATACCGTTGCGAGCCGCCTCTCTGCCCTAGTACAATCTCGCGCATCCCTGTGGTGCCTCGCGCATTTTCTATGTTGCTTTCACCAGATGTTTGGGAGGGACTAATGCCTCAAGGTTGCGTAGGAACAGTGCCAGTGGTTGCTACGATAGCGAGCGGAATTTTCTTGCGACTGAGCAGTGCCAGCACTTGGAAATTAGACCAACGATTGACCCGCGGTATATATCAAGTAGATCAACGACGTTCGCATAAGTATTGTCAAACAAGTGGGTCAGAGGTCAAATGCGAATGTCTGAGAGCAGTGACAATGAGGCATCAGAGGCGCATCCGATGAGTACGGCTTCTCCAGAAATTCAAGACCTGGCCCGGCGATTACTCGCTTTCGAGGCGGCGCACGATAGCTCGTCCGATGTACGCGTAGAAGTCGCGGTGCGGGTCATTGAGGAGTTGCGTATGCGCCTCATCAGGCTCGCAGGAGTTGATGGCTTTCGATCTCTTTTATCCCGTGCTCTGACACTGGCAAAGGCGAAAGTTCCTTCACTAAATATGGTGCATGTACGCGCGGACGGCTCTGTGGAGGGATTCGATGGAATTGAGCAGAGCCAGGAGGCGGGGGAGGCCACGCAGGCCGGAATAGTTCTCGTGGCCCACTTGCTGGAACTGCTGGTGACCTTCATTGGCGAACCATTGACTCTGCGTCTGGTGCGTGATGCATGGCCGGATGCGTCGGTGGACGGAGCGGGTTTGAGAACCGAGGAAAAACCATGAGCGTGCAAGACAGGGTGAGTATTCGGACACTGCCGACCGGCGTGCCGGGTCTGGATGAGATTTTGGGCGGTGGCTTACCGGAGTTTTCTTTTAACATCATCGCGGGCGCGCCCGGCGGCGGGAAGACCACGCTGGCCCATCAAATCATGTTTGCCAACGCCACCCCGGAGCGTCCGGCGCTTTATTTCACCGTGCTGGGTGAGCCGGCCATCAAGATGCTGCGGTATCAGCAGCAGTTTCAATTTTTCGACCAGACCAAGCTGAACGCCTCGATCCGCTTCATCAACCTCAGCCAGGTGGTGCTCGATCAAGACCTGAGCGCGGTGCTGGAGGCGATTGTGAAAGAGGTTGAGGCGGCCAGTCCCGGCATCGTCGTGGTGGACTCTTTTCGCACCGTGGTGCGTAAGGCACAGTCCGGCACAGATAATGTGGAACTCCAGGGGTTCATCCAGCGTCTAGCCCTTAACCTGACGAGTTGGCAAGCGACCACGTTTCTCATCGGAGAATACGACGATGCCGAGATTCGTGATAACCCCGTCTTCACCGTCGCCGACGGACTCTTCTGGCTCTCCCAGCAGGTGGAGCGGAACTCCATCGTGCGGAAGTTGCAGATCAAAAAGTCGCGCGGGCAAGCCTCGGTGCCGGGGCTGCACACCTTTCGCATCACCGATGCGGGGCTGCAAACCTTCCCGCGCACTCTCGGTCTCAACGACAAAGTAGAGAAACCCAGGGGGCATCGGCGACTTTCGAGCGGCATCCCCGAACTGGACGAGATGATGGGCGGGGGCATTCCCGAAGGGGACAGTCTGTTGGTGGCTGGCTCGTCGGGGACGGGGAAGTCGCTGCTGGGTACCAAGTTCATCGTCGAGGGTATCAGGCAGGGTGAGCCGGGGATTGTGGCGATGTTCGAGGAACGGCCCGAGGAGTACGCGGATCGTGCCGCCAGCTTTGGCCTCGATCTGGTCACGCCGCAGCAGGAGGGCACACTCAAACTCCTCTACATCCGCCCCCTCGACCTTTCCGTAGACGAGACGGTGCGTGAAATCATAGATGCGGTGCAGGAGATGGGCGTCAAGCGGCTGGTGATAGATTCGCTGGCCGGGTTTGAGATGGCGCTGGCTCCCGGCTTCCGCACCGACTTCCGGGAATCGCTGTACCGGATGATCGGCGCACTCACGAGGACGGGCGTGACGATCCTCAGCACCGTTGAAGTGCAGGAGACCTTTACCGGGTTCACCCTCAGCGCCTACGCGATCTCGTTCCTCAGCGACGACATCCTCCGCCTGCGGTACGTGTCGCTCGACGGCCAACTCCGCAAGATGATGGTCGTCATCAAGATGCGTCGCAGCGCACACAGCATTGACATGCGCGAATTCGAAATCACTTCCAAGGGCTTTGTCATCGGCGAGCGATTGACGGGCTATCGCGGCCTGATCACCGGGGTTCCCGGGCCTTGGAATGATGAACCGGGAGAAATCCATGAGTTCGCGGACGAACCCGAAAGTAATCAGTAGGAGTGCCGTATGCGTGAGAAACCATGGTCAGTCACGGGGGAGAAGGCTTTCGACGTTGTGAGCCTCTGCCGGTACTTTTCCGAACTTTCACCGCAGCCCATGGTCGCCGTCGAGGGAACGACGCACATCGTGCGCCACCTCAACGCCGCGTTCGCGCGCCTTGTCGGGAAGGAGCGAACGGAACTGCTCGGACGCCCCTTCGCCGAGGCAGTGCCGGAAGGGGAGAAAAATGGATGTCTCCCGCTTTTAGACCGTGTCTATCGCACGGGCACGCCGGACATTTTAGCCGAGCAGGAACACGGCCACACGCCCCCCGTTTACTGGTCTTATTCGGTGTGGGCAATACTCGGGACGGACGAACGCCCGGTGGGGGTCATAATCCAGGTGACTGATGCGACAGAGATGGCACTCTTCCGCAGACAAGTGATGGCGATGAACGAACAGCTCCTGCTCTCTGCAACCCGGCAACATGAACTCACGGAAACCGCCGAGAGAGCGAACCGGCTCAAAGATGAATTTCTTGCCACGCTCTCGCATGAACTGCGCACGCCGCTGACATCGATTGTCGGGTGGTCGCAGATGTTAGGAAATCCGAAGCTCGACCCGGTGGCTACCTTACGCGCTATCGAAGTCATCCGGCGTAATGCACGGATTCAAGTGCAGATGGTTGACGATCTGCTCGATATCTCGCGCATCATCACCGGCAAGTTGCGCCTGAGCGTGCAACCCGTTGACCTCGGCCCTATCATCATCGCGGCGGTTGACGGACTGCGCCCGGCGACGGAAGCCAAGGAGCTACATTTACAGTTGCAACTCGATTCTCGAGCGGGGGAAGTCTGGGGAGACCCTGACCGGCTGCAACAGGTGGCGTGGAATCTCATCTCGAACGCCATCAAGTTCACGCCGAAAGGCGGGCGCGTGATTGTTAGTCTGGAACGCGTCGAATCCCATGTCGAAGTTACAGTCGGCGATACCGGCAAAGGCATCGCGTCGGAGTTTCTGCCGCACGTCTTCGACCGCTTCCGGCAAGCCGATGCGACGATCACGCGGGCATTCGGCGGGTTAGGGTTAGGTTTAGCGATTGTCCGTCAATTGGTCGAATTGCATGGCGGGACGGTGCGAGTTGACAGCGAGGGTGAAGGTCTTGGCTCGACCTTCACTGTCAGTCTGCCGTTGATGGCGGTACGTAGTGCAGTAAGCGACACCGGGAGCGCGCAGCAGCCGGAGTTTAAGCTGCCGGAGCTCGAGTGCCCGCCAGAGCTTAATGGTTTACGTGTGCTTGTCGTTGACGACGAAGCGGACACATGTGAGATGCTGCAATTCATACTCGAAGGCTGCGGGGCGCAGGTGAAAACGGCAAGTTCGGCCGCCGCCGCACTGGAAGCGGTAGCGGAAGAAGTGTTCGACGTTTTAATCAGCGACATCGGGATGCCGGACGAAGACGGCTATTCCCTGATTGCTAAAGTGCGCGCTCTGGGCAAGGAACGCGGGGGTAAGGTTCCGGCGGCGGCGGCACTGACAGCTTACGCGGGCGAAGAAGATCGTATCCGGGTGCTTCAGGCAGGCTTCCAGATACATGTGCCGAAGCCGATTAGCCCGAGCGAGTTGGTCGCCGCCGTTGCCAACCTCGCCGGGCGCACGGGGTAGGGATGGGTAGCTGTTCGGGACAGCGAACTCCGAGCCTGAATGTGAGTTGAATCTCTCGACTGTGTAAATCAGCATGGCGAGCGTCCGCGCATTACTGTCGCACAATGCTCATAGACCCAACACAATCTAAGGTTTGAAGCGGGTTTTTCGTGAGCTGCAAAGCAGGGTCTGTAAGCATGATGGCTTAAGTGCGTATGACCAGTACCGGTAATGTCGGCACAGTCTGGGCAATGCGCATATCCTGCGGGACTTAAACTACATGATCGAAACGAGCAAGTCCGCGTGGGCGCCGAAGATAAAGACGATGCTGCTCGACATTATAAGGTGCCGTGGGCATAGCAGGTGAGGCCGGAAAGAAGCGATTAGCTTTGCACAGGAGGGAAGAGTTCTTGAGCAAGTATGACCAGATAGTAGCTGATGCTGGAAAGTTGTATGAGCCATTGAAGATCAAGAGAGGACCAGCAAAAAAGCCAAAGAAGTTGGGGTCGCCGATCAAGGCAGCAGTACGACCTTTAAGAAGCACGGTCACAATGTTAGCATCCGTTCTGACACTTTCCTTTCATACCAAACTGTTATCGGTGATAACCGCGTTTTTGGGAACCACGATGATTCGATCTCGGATGTAATAACTACCTTCTGGACCATCGGCATGTTCTACACCGCGCTCATTAAGGAGTCGAACCTTGGTTCCAATTCGAGCGTTTTTATCGATGATCGCGCGCCTGATAATTGTATCCTCGCCAATCCCTATGGGTGGAATGCCTTTCTTAACGTCAGCGCGGATCTCTTCCATTGACTGGTATACATCCGCCCCCATCAGCACGGAATCTTCGATCAACACGTTACACCCAATCTGACTGCGTATACCGATTATGGAGTGGTGCAGTTTGGCTCCCCTGATATTACAACCTTCGCTAATAATAGTCCGACGCACTTCACAGTCATCTATTATTGATGGTGGCAAGTAGCGCGGCCTCGTATAAATAGGTGCTTTAGCGTTGAAAAAAGAGAACTTCGGCTCGGGAGAAATCATGTCTAGATTGGCGTTATAGAAACTCGATAATGATCCAATGTCCTCCCAGTACCCGTTGAAGAGGTAAGCTTGTACGTTACAGTTTTGTAGCATCGCCGGGATTACCTGTGATCCGAAATCAAGCAGTGAAAGGTTCTTCTTCAGGACATCATCCAAAAAGTTATACTTGAAGAGGTAGATCCCCATGGAAGCCAAAAAAGGCTTTTGCTTCGCTTCATCCACACTCAATCCGAATTTAGTCGTGTCGACGCGCATCGCTTCGAGGGCTGCACCTTGTGGTTTCTCGCTGAACTCCAGAATGCGACCGGTCGGATCGGTTTTGAGCAATCCGAAGCTCGATGCCACCTCAGGCGCACAAGGGATGACCGAGATCGTCACATCGGCATTCGTCTCGGAGTGGCGCCTCAGAAAATCTCGGTAATCCATTCGATAGAGATGGTCGCCCGATAAAATCAGTAACAGCTCGACGCCCCAATCCTGGATGTTTGGCAGGACCTGTCGTACTGCATCAGCGGTCCCGTGAAACCACTCCGGGTTCTCCGGCGTCTGCTCGGCAGCGAGAATCTCGACGAAGCCATCCGAAAAATGTGAGAAACGGTAGGTCCTCGCGATGTGTCTATTCAAAGAAGCAGAGTTGTACTGAGTAAGGATCAAGATTTTGGTCACGTCTGAGTTAATGCAGTTCGAGATCGGGATATCAACCAGACGATATTTGCCGCCGAGCGGCACGGCTGGTTTCGCGCGTTGCCGCGTCAGCGGAAAGAGGCGCGTCCCCGCGCCACCACCGAGAATCAACGCCAACAAGTTTTGTTCTACTGACATAATCTTTGTCACGCTAGGCTGCTGAAAATAGTTGCATTGCAATCTCGTCAAGCTGCTTTCCCAAGGGTTGACGGTGGTTCGCGCTCAGTCATAGAAGCGCCATTGTACTCACGCCGGATGGATCAGTTAAGAACGAGACGAGCAGAATGAATAATGTCAACCCTCGGTTCCGAAAGGACACATATAAGAGAAAGGGCGCGAAGTGCCCACCGCGTCTTTTCCATCCAATCTGTTGACCTGTCCTTTTCTCGTCATGTGCATAGCCTCGACATCTTCAAACATCCGCTCGGCCGTATGGAAAAAGCGGAAGCGTTGTGTGATTTCGGTATTCTGATCCGAGGTTCTTACGCACTTTTGGTGAAGCCCACTCGTAAGCAATTGCTGGCAGGAACTTTGTCGGTTCAGGTCGCCGGACTTCGCAGTGGCATGGCACCATTCAGTTCCACTGCTTCAAGTTCCAGCAAGTTGTTTTCCTGCTTATCGATATAGAAATAAGCACCATTCGACCAAGCGTCTATGCGATTAAACTTGCCGTCTTTCAACGTGTCCATTTCGATTCGCACGGGGCCGGCTTTGTAGAGGCGACACCTCGTCATGATGATAGCGCCCCGGCTGAGGCCCACCATGTATCCGATCTGCTCCATCATGATGCGCGTGCCTTTGCTGAAGTGATTATTTGTCCAGGCTCACGACATCGTGGGCATGTTAGATCACATGATATTGAGTCTGAAAGGTGAACGGACATCTACATTTTGTGATTCCAAGTGCCTTCGATGTCGTAAGCCCTGACAATTATTACCTTGACTCTACCATCTCTTTCAATATACTCCCTCTCAGTGATAGCGCAGAGTTAGTGTAGAGATGAGTCTTATAAGCGTGCAGCGATGCCTTCGGCTTCTTGACAGTCTAAGAGAAACGCTTCGTAGCATTACAAGATTCCCTTAAACTTTTAGTTCAACTGCGTTCGCCCGCGTCTCAACACCGTCCTTATTTATTAGAAGCCATCCCTAAACCATCAATTTCACCCTGATTTTATGGGCAGCTTGAGGTTTAGGGATGGCTTCCAGACAGTTCATGCTTGTGGCCTTATCAAATCAGGCAGTGAGCACCCACATCGTTAAGAAGGGATTCTCATGTTGAAGTTCGTCCGCCTCGCCGTGTCGTCGTTCATTCTTTTAATGCTTGTCAGTTCAATTGTATTTTCGCAAACCAGTACCTCGCGCATCACCGGCACGATATTCGATGAATCCGGAGCGGTCGTCGCCGGAGCCTCTGTGACGGCGAAGAACGAAGCGACTGGCGTAGCGCAGACACAGACCACAACCGACGCCGGGTTATTCGCTTTCGCCTCACTGCCGGTTGGAACTTATACGGTGACTACCGAGCGCGCTGGCTTTAGAACCACGCAGAAGACCGGAAACGTATTAGAGATCAATACGCCGTTGACCGTCGATGTCGTCCTCGAGACGGGCAACGTGTCGGAGGTCGTCGTCGTGCAGGGCGGCGTCGAACAGATTCAAACGTCCAACGCGACGATTGGCAATGTCGTCGAGCAGAAGGCCATTGAGCAACTCCCGCTTAATGGGCGCAACCCGCTCACGCTGATTACGCTCGAACCGGGCGTCGTACAGCGCTCGTCGGGGGCAGCCGGGTCGGGTATCCACGTCAATGGCTCTCGCGACCGCGCTTTCAACGTTACGATTGACGGCATCGAGGCTAACGAGTCTTCCGTCCCCAACCCTGTCAGCAATGTGTACCGCCTCAACCCCGACAATGTGCAGGAATACAAGGTGACGACCAACAACGCCACCGCCGAGGAGGGGCGTAACAGCGGCGCATCCGTTTCGGTCGGCACGCGCTCAGGGACGAACGAATATCATGGGACGCTCTTCTATTTCCACCGCAACGACGCACTTAACTCCAACGACTTCTTCGCCAACGCGCAGAACCAAGCGAAACCGGTCATCAAGCTGCATCAGTACGGGTTTGAGACCGGCGGCCCCATCGTGAAGAACAAGACTTTTTTCTTTGGCAGCTTTCAAGGCAACAAAATCTCCTTCACGCAGCCGGTTGACCAGACATTCGGCGTGCCGGTCGTCTACACACCCCTCGCGCGGCAGGGCATCTTTCGTTACTTCGT
>JACDEG010000630.1 GCA_013816505.1 Pyrinomonadaceae bacterium
CGCGTTGCAATTCATCAATCTCCTCTTCCGCAATGTACGGCGGGTTCGAGACGATGACCGTGAAGCGTGCGCCGCGCGGATCGAGCGCCGTCAGGCCGTCCGCCGCGAGCAGCGCGAGTCGCGCCCGCACCCCGTGTCGTTCGGCGTTACGCGCCGCCACGTCGAGCGCTGCCGGCGAGATGTCAACGGCGACGGCGCGGGCATTCGCCCGTTCGTTGAGCAGCGCGACCGCGACGCAACCCGACCCAGTGCCGACATCGCACACGAGCGGCGCGCCGTTCATCGGTAAGTGTTCGAGCGCCG
The DNA here is from genome assembly GCA_013816505.1 of Pyrinomonadaceae bacterium. Taxonomy (GTDB): domain Bacteria; phylum Acidobacteriota; class Blastocatellia; order Pyrinomonadales; family Pyrinomonadaceae; genus JACDEG01. Next base: position 304 of record JACDEG010000630.1, read on the forward strand.
TTTCAACGAGCAACTCCGTTTCGGGGCGCGGGATCAGCACGGCGGGCGTGACCTCGAACTCGAGACCGTAAAATTCCTGCCGGCCTGAAATATATTGCAACGGCTCGCCCGCCGCGCGGCGACTGACGAACGCGCGAAAGCGGGCCAGGTCGTCGGGCGACAGCGCGTCGTCCGCGTGCGTCAGCAGAAACGTCCGGTCGCGGGCGAGCGCGTGCGACAGCAGCGACCCGGCCTCGCGCCGCGCTTCCGCGATGCCCGCCTGACGCAAGACCGCCGCAGCTTCGGCAATCGCGCCGGCGATGGTGATGGCAGCGACATTGTTGGTGTCGGTCGTCGTCAAAATCATTCACCGGGCCGTCGTTGTCACATGCATCGGGTCCACCCTTGTGAAGTCCATCCGCGTGACAACTTATTTCATTTTATCGAAATCCGCGCCGCCCGCTTTTGCTTTTTGCCCGCGGGCGTGCTGTATAATACGCCGCACTTGGAGCAGGACGAGTATTAAAGATTCGGGCATGTTCCGCCGCCGAGCCGTGAACACGGGGTTTCCGAGGGGGACGTGCCTCAACCAAGCGGAGAAAGCGATGAGAACTGAGTTTCATATTCAGGGCATGCACTGCGAGTCGTGCGCCATCGACATCAGGGAGTCGCTCGAAGAGACGGCCGGCGTTCAGAGCGCTGACGTAACCTTCAACGGCAAGATGGCGCTCATCGATTTTGACGACCAGACCGTGCAGCAGACGACGCTGATAAAAAAGATTCAGGACTTAGGCTATCAAGCAACAATCGGCAAACAAGAACAGAAACAAAATCAAAGGGAGGCCGTGGCATGACGGAAGCAGACAACACAGCGACACAGCGCGAGCCGGCGGCAGAGCAGATGTTGGATGATCGCGGCACCGGCACGCGAGAAGGGCTGGAGTTTTTGAAACGCCTGCGCGACGGCGGGTTTGACGCGGATAACGAGAAGTTCGCGCTCGCGTTGGGCCGCCCGCTCGAAGAAATCGAGGCGTGGATGGACGGAAGCCAACCGCCCGACGACGACATCATCATGAAGGCACGTGGCATCGCGCAGCAGCGCGGCGTCTCATCGGAGTGAACGGATTTTTCATTGACGATTGCCGATTTGCGATTGACCGATGACGCAACACGAACCGCGCCGCTTTTTGATGGCGTGTCAGCAATCGCCAAAAGTCAATCGCGAATCGACAATCAACTGATGCACAAAAAGATCGACGCGGCCGCACGCACACTTGTTGAATCGTACACCGGCGAAGGCGTCAAGATTCACCACCTTGACCGTCAGCCGCTGCCCTCGCACGTCGAAACGATCAGCGTGCTCGACATGATTCAGGAGTTGCTGTTCCCCGGATACACCGGCCCGCAGGGGTTGACCGGCGCGAGCCTCAGGCCGCACGTCGAGGCACGCATGGCGTGGCTTTACGAAACGCTGACCGAGCAGATCGGGCGCGCGATTAACCACGGCCACCGGCTTGATGAAGTCGAGGCGGTCACCGAGCAGGAGACGGCTGATCGCGCGGCGGAATTCCTTTCGCGGCTCCCGGCGGTGCGCCGGACACTGGCGAGCGACGTGCAGGCGGCTTACGACGGCGACCCGGCGGCGGCGTGTCTCGACGAGATCATCTTCAGCTACCCTGGCGTCTATGCCGTGACGACCTACCGGCTCGCGCACGAACTCTATCAACTCGGCGTCCCACTGATTCCGCGCATCATGACTGAGCACGCGCACCACCGCACCGGGATCGACATCCATCCGGCGACGCGCATCGGTTCGAGCTTTTTCATCGACCACGGCACCGGCGTCGTCATCGGCGGCACGGCGGTCATCGGGCGCAACGTCAAACTGTATCAGGGTGTGACGCTCGGCGCGTTCTCGTTTGACAAGGACGCCTCCGGCAGGCTGGTGCGCAACACGAAACGTCACCCGACCATCGAGGACGATGTGGTGATTTACGCGGGCGCGACGATCCTCGGCGGCGATACCGTCATCGGGCGTGGCAGCGTCATCGGCGGCAACGTCTGGCTGACGCACAGCGTTCCGCCCAACACTCGCGTTTTGCAGGAATCGCCCGGCCTCCGCATCATCACAGGCGACGCCGCCGCCGCGTCATAGGCGCCCGGAGGCGAGCACGACCCGCGCCGGACAAAAGCTGGTCGCGCACTTGACCGCAGTACGATTTTTGACTGCGCATTTATCGTTTGGAAGATCGCATATGAGGCACCAGCAAACGTCGCCTCTGCTTGTTATCGGCGGACTATCCGAACGCGAGCAGTTCTCGTCACGTCCGGTAACTACCAACCATGACGCAGCACGGGCATGCTTCAAAGCCTACAAGGCGGTGGCCGAAAGCAGTAACCTAAAACGAATCGCCGTGGTTGCTCTTGCTGCGCCCCGTCGATTAGCTTGCGTCGATTAACTGAAGGAGAACTCTGATGAACTCGCCACACTCGCCGAAAATTTATTATGTCGCTTCATTATTCACACTTTTCTTTTCACTGACGGTGGCGCACCCGGCGGGCGTCTCTGCTCAACAGCAGCACTCGGCGTCGACCCAAAACTTGCGCCGCGCGACCGGCCCGCTGCGGTCGATTGCGCCGCTCGGAGCAAACGTCGACCCGTTCACGGCGATAGAGTCCGAGATTGACGCGGGGACGACACTCGACCTTAAATTCGCTGCGACCGAACTCGCGCCAAAGGCAGCGGCCAAAGCGGAAGTTTCGCTTCAGGGACAGACGCTCTTAGTACGGATGCGAGCCAAAAACATTCCGCAGCCGTCGAGCTTTAACGTGCCCCGCTACGCGCTGTGGGTCTACGTGCCGAACCATAACGTGAAACTATACATCGGCGACTTGCCGGTCTCGGCGGATTCGAAGGATCGCGGCTCTTCGGAGAGTGCTTACCGCTACACGGCGCTACCGCCCGGCTCGATCTTCGGCGGGTTGATGCTCACCGCCGAGCCGATCCGCTACGAACGCATCGTCACAGAGGCGTTGCGGCCTGTGCTGGTCGGCCTGCTGCCGAGTGTCGACCCGAAGAACGTCGGAAGCGCACTGACCGTCTACGCCGGCTCGGTGCCTTTAGCC
>JACDEG010000631.1 GCA_013816505.1 Pyrinomonadaceae bacterium
CCGATCATTTCTTCGATTAAACCAAACTTATACCATAGTGCCCAATAGTTGCGCGAATCTCACGATGACGTGAACGGGATGTCAAATGCTGTGGCCCAACGGACGAGCATTGACGGGGCCGCGATGGTCGCCCGAGGCGGATTTGGTTACGGATTCAATGCTATGTGGCGATATTTTGGGGGACGCGAGACGTGTGGTCGCCAGCCCGTGTCACTGATGCGGGCTGGCGGCCACACTCGCTCACCATAAGTTTTCCATCAGGGCAGAGTCACGCGCTTCGTACTGCTGAACGTGCCACCGGTGTACGTGCCGCTCAGCCTGAGCAGCAGTGTGTCACCCACGGCCCCCGGATTTGGGAAGGTGACAATGAATGAAGCCGAGGCACCGGGCGGGATGCTGCCGAAGGGTTGCGGCAATGGTGCGCCGTTCGCCACGCCGAGCGTCGCCTGCGTCAGCGTCACAGCCGAAGCCGCGACGACGCCTTGATTCTGTACTGTGACTGTTGCCACCACATCACTTCCCGAACGCTCCAGTACGGAGGTCGTCACCAGTCTGGTTGTCGCGCAGGCGGTGTTGCATCCGAGCGTGAGGTCGAACGTCACTACGCCGCGATTAATCGATTCGTCCTGGAGTTGCAGCGTCAGCGTGATGGTCTGCCCGCACTCCCCGTTGGCGGTGAAGGTGAAAGCTCTGCTGGCCGACGTGCCGGAAGCGACAGCGCCGTACGTTTGCGGCCCGCTCGGCGCGATGACATTCGCCGATGGCAGAAGCGTCGCCGTGAGGTTCGAGGTGGCGTTGGCGCCGCTGTTCGTGATGCCGAGGCTGACGGTGACGCGCTCGCCCGGATCAGCGGCGTTGTTTGCCGCCGGACAGCTTTCGTTCGTCAGAGTCGCGCCCGCCGCGGCAAGCGTGTCGCCGAGCGTGAAGTAGGCTACCGGCATGTCGTGGTCGGTAATGCGCTCCGGGCGATTGGCGTCGCCGCGGAATGATTCGGGGAAGTCGGCGTTGTTGCGCGCGAAGGCGAGTCGCGTGAAGCGCGGCAACAGATTGGCGTTGACCAATTCGTGGTCGAGCACCTGCGCGTTGCCGTCGAACAGGAACGAGTAGCGTTGCTCCGCCGGCAGCGTGTCGATCAAATCAATTAAATCCGGATTGACGAGGTCGGGCGACGCGAGCACCACCTGATCGGCAGGTGTCGGCGTCCCCTTGATCGTCCCGATTGAATCGACGTAGCCATCATTGAATTGGAAGGCGTTGTAGTCGCCGACTGAAATGATGTTTTCGCCGGGGTCAGCGATCTGCCGCTCCTGAATCAGATTGGCGAGATACTCGGCTTGCGCGCGGCGTTTGGCGCGGACGCGCGGCCCCGGCGGATCGAACGCGGTTGTGCCGGGGTCATCAACTTCGTCATCAATGCCGATCAACGACCGCAGGTGGTTGACGATCACCGTAACGGGCAGCGCGCCGCCGGAGGGCTGCGGAACCGTCGCCTGCAAGACAAGCGGCGGCCGGTCGTTGAGTGTCTCTTGCTGGGTATTGAGCGGGTTGGTGAAAGTCGCGTTCTTGCCGAACTGCGTGACCGAAACGACCGTGACGCGCGAGGCTTTGACAAGAAAGCCGACATTGATGCCGCCGATGTCGTTCCCTCTGACGACGTATGCTTGATAGTTCGGATTCGCGCCGCCCGCCGCGACCGTGTCGCTGTTCACTTTGTCGGCGACGATTTGCAGCACCGAGCTATCGACGGTCAGCCCCGCTTCGGCCTCTTCGACGCCGATCACGTCCGGCGAACGCATCACGTTGCGAATCGCCAGCGAAGCCTTGTTGAGCCGGTTGTTAAATGCCACCGGCGTCAACACGACATCGCTCGTCGCCGGGTCGTTTGTCGTGTCATAGAACCTCTGCATGTTGAACGACGCGACGGTAAATTCGTCGGCCAGCGGCGACGGCACCGGGACGGCGCTTGATAAACTACCGACCGACGGCGGCGTCGCCGCATCCGGCAGCAGCGTGTAGGTGAGGAAGCTGTAATCGAGCACGCCGACGGTGTTGGTCAAAACGGTTCCCGTCGTGACTTCGATGCGGGCCGCGCCGGTCTGCCCGTCACTGTCGACGCGGATGCGTTCGGGGTTGGCGTCAAAGCGCGGGATGTTATTCGGATTCGGCGTCGGCGACGGAAGCGGGTCGGGAATCTGAATGCCCGGCTCGCGAAACGGGCGCGGCGTGCCGGTCATCACCACGTAGAAGACGCCGTTCGAAGTCGCCGTGGCGTCGTTCTCGTCGACGTTGCCAGCCGTCGGAGAGACGACCGTCAGGGAATCGACGCGCACGCGCATCCCTTCGTACTTCTCAAGGTTGTTCAAGTCGTTAACATTCGTGTCGGCGACGGTCAGCGTCACCGGGGCCGGCAGCGTCTGCGCCGTCGTCAGCAGCGAAACCGTCGGCGACGTAATCTCCGTCAGCGAAGGGACGGTGTTCGGCTCGGAGGACGGAATGAACTCCGCGACGCGGCCCGTGACCTGCACCGCATTGCCAATCGCCGCCGATGCCGGGGGGGCGCTCGACGTGAAGACGAAAATCCCGTCCGACGTGCTTGTGTCACTGTCGCCAGTCTGGTCCTGGATGTAGAAGCCGTTGCTCCGCCGGCCGGTGACGACGCCGCTGGTGGTGACGATTTGGGTGGCGAAGGGCGAAGCGTTGCCGCTCCCCTGAATTTGGTAGATCGGTGTCAGCGTCACGTCGTCGGTCGTGATCGTGCCGGTGCCTTGCCCGTCGGCCACCGTCGCGCCGGAAACGTTCGAGACGTTGACGAAGAATGTTTCATTCGGCTCGATGGTAGTGTCGCCGTTGACGTTAATGGTGAAGGTGTAATTCGAACTACCCTGCGGGATCGTCTGCGCGGTCAGGCTGCGCGCCACGTAATCGTTGTCGGCGATGGTCGCCGTACCGTCAGCGGTCGCGATGTCGAACGTTACACCGCCTGCGCCCGCTGGCGACGATAGGCTTACCGTAAAGTCAAAAGCGGTCGTACCATTGTTGCCCTCGGCCCGCGCCACATCGTTGACAGAGAGCGACGGCGTAGTGGTGCCGGTGCCATTCGCGGTGATCGAAAAGTCGTCGACCGCGAGGCCGTCGTCCGCGCCCGAAGCGTTGAAGTCCGTCCAGCGGATGAAAAAAGTAGCGCCGGCGGCGATGCTCAGTCCCGTGATGCTTGCAGATATTGTCGTGCGGTTAGGGGCGACGTTACCGTCCTTCGCGCCGGTCGTCGCCGTGTTCGGGGTCGTGAAGTCGAGCGCGTCGACATCCGTGTAAGTCCCGGTCGAAAGGTCTGTGGCGTCGGCGCTGTACTGGAAGTCGATGCGGTCGGTGCGCGCCGCGGTTCCGAGTCGCCACTCTTCGCC
>JACDEG010000632.1 GCA_013816505.1 Pyrinomonadaceae bacterium
AGTGGACATCGAGGGTCTCGCTTACGACGACGGCTATCTGTGGCTGATCGGCTCGCACAGTTTGAAGCGGAAGCAGCCGAAAGAAGAGGCCGGCGGCAATGTCGCTAAAGACATCGCGCGACTCGCCCGCGTCGAGGACGAAGGCAACCGATACCTACTCGCCCGCGTCCCGCTGGTGCAAAGTAGCGACGGTTTGTACGAGCCACGGTACACTCATCAAGCCTCACGGGGCCGGCGGCAAACAACGACGGCGGCGCGGCTCGATGGTGACGAGAATGGTAACGTGCTAATGGAGGCGCTCAAGCGCGACGAACATCTCGGTGCGTTTCTCAACATCCCCGGCAAAGATAATGGCTTCGACATCGAAGGCTTGGCCGTCGACGGCGAGAGGCTGTTTGTCGGGCTGCGCGGCCCGGTCTTGCGCGGCTGGTCGATGATCCTCGAAATTAAAGTTGAGGAAAAAGGCGGGACGCTGCTGCGACTGCGCAAGATCGGCGTGGATAAGCGGCTTTACAAAAAACACTTCCTGCAACTCGGTGGCCTCGGCATCCGCGAGTTGTGCATCCAGGACCGCAGCATGCTGATCCTCGCCGGGCCGACGATGAGTTTGGACGGGCCGGTCGCAGTCTACCGCTGGCGCGATGCGCTCGACGTAGCGGCGGAAAGTCTCATCGGCAAGCACCGACTCGAAAAGGTGCTCGACGTGCCCTACGGTCAGGGCGCGGACGCGGGCAAAGATCATGCTGAAGGCATGACGATGTTCAGCCGTGACGGGAGCGACACGCCATCGGTGCTGCTTGCCTACGATGCCCCCGCCGACGCCCGCAAAGTGGGCGCGCGCGGTGTGATGGCCGACGTGTTTGCGGTGTGAGGGATGTGAAATTTGCGATTTTTGATTTGAAATCAATCGCCACTTGTCAGAGCACCTGAGGCGAGTGGTGATTGGGCGTGGGGTGCGTGTTGTGGTAGCTGGGTTCACACAGAGGAGAGGTAGGGACATCCGCGAAAATTTGTCAGCATGACGGCTGAGAAGAAGCATCTGTGTAGGCTACAAGCATCCTTTCTGCTCGAAGTAAGTCGTGTCCGTGGCGCTCGTCACCAGCCCCGTCCCCAGCCGGTCAGGATGATGGTACTCGACTCGCACGCCACTTCCCGCTGGCGTCTGTGTCGCCAGGAGTCGCGCGCCAAGATAGATGTAGTGCTTCGACCACTGCGGCGAGGTCGGTGCGGCGTCCGTCTCCGTGTACTCCGCCATCACTGCACCGCCCGACCATGCGTAGTAGGTGCAAACCACGCCCGGCTCGGCGACAATCAGTCGCGCGTTCGACGTCCTGTAGCTGTGTGTGGACGCGTCTCTGCCGCGGGCTAATAAACCGGCTTAACATTCTCAAATACTTCAATTCCTCCGCAACGCACCACGAAATTACTGTCTTCATCTCGCAAGACGAAGCCCACTTCTTCGCTCTCTGCGCTTTGTCGTTCTAAATCAAACGAGCAACCTTCCCATTTAACAGGACCGGCGATGTGTTCGCAGAGAGTACAGCCGATATGTAAATTTCCGGGAAGATTCTTGGAAACTACTCTTATAGTTAGGTTCCTGTGAGAAACCGTGTACTCCCAAATGCAAGCTTCTCCTCCTTGCCATTTGGATAAAAATTTGCGGACTTTGGCCTCATCTTTAGTCTGTGAATCCGTTGACTTTTGATAATCCATAAGTCGTGGCACCTCCAGTAATCTGTTCACGAAGCGAATGGGCTTGATCTGGCGCGCGTTAAGGTCACATCTCCGGTCAGTAAACTTTTCAAATTCAGTCTTGGCCCCGCCTTCGCGATTACCGCCGCGCACGAGCGCCGTCACTTGTGGCAGGCGCGCGGGGTGAGAAACGATCCGAACTTCCCGCCGCCGTAGCGTTTGTTTCGTAGTACAGAAGTGGCCGCCCGTTGACTATCGCCCGCCGCGTCCGCATCATGCCCAGTCTTTCAAGCACCCGGATCGAAGCCGCGTTCGGCTCGTCAACGTCGGTGACCACGCGCTTCAAGCCGAGTACGGCGCATGCGTAGCGAAGCACCGCGCGTGCTGCTTCCCCGGCGTAGCCGCGTCCCCATAGTTGTGGTCGCGTGCCGAAGATCAGGCCCGGCGGCCCCTCACTTGAATGAAGCAGACCGGCGAAGCCCGCGATCAATTCGCTTTGATCTTCAAAGGAGAGCCACAGGCCGTACCTATAATCCACAAAGCTTGCCTCGCTCATTGTTATTTCGCCTCCATCAACGGCTCCGGGTCCGGGAGCGTCTGCGCCTCGTCCGCTATTTGAATCCGCTGTCCGCACGACCAGCGACATCATTCAAAGGTACAGCAGCGCCCTGAGAAGTCGAAGCCGGCGCCGACCACGTAGAACACCAGCGCGAACACGATGACGAAATAAAGCCGCCTGAACTTCTCCGTCACGATGCGGAGACCCTCTTTTTGCGGATTACACCGACGACGCCTGTTAATCCGGCGCCGAGTAGAAGCATGGTGGCGGGTTCCGGGACGGCTGCCGGACTCTGACGAAGCGTGAATCGGTTCACGCCGTTGGGATTGAAACTTTGCAGATTGTCGGGAACGTCGACAGCGAAATTGAATATCACCACGCTGATTGCCGGCACATTCCCGCCGGCCCAGTCGAGCGTGTCGGCCTGGTGGTTAAGTGTGGTGAAGACGGATGAGAACGGCGTCGGGTCGAGGTTAGGGGAGTCGAAGTCCAGCGAATCCGAGAGACCTGATCGAACGAAATTCCCTTCTGTTCCGAAACCTAATTCGAAGTGGAAACCCGCCCACGTCTGACCCGTGTTGTTGATGAGCGCTTGGGTGAAGCGGTATTCGGTGGTGCCGCCAGAGTTCGCGACGACGAATTCGACATCCAGTGTGCCGAGCGAGTTAAAGAATATATTGTAAGGAATGATGTTGGGGCTGGGCGCGACGGTGTTGTCGTTGTTGGGCGATGGGGTAATCCCGACGGGACCGATGGTGCCGGTCGAACCGGTCGGGAAGGAAGTGGTGCCGAAGGCAGTAATGGTTCCTCCTCGCGTCTCCGCAAGAGTTCCGCACCACAGCAGGAATGCCGCCGCGAGTAATTTGCTTGTTCGATTCGATCTCATTTTCTTTGTCCTTTGAAGTTTGGATATGTTCGTGACCCTGATCATGGTTGGCGAGGTGTGGACTGTTTCTCCGCGAGTCGCTTTTCAACGCTTCACCCGATACTGAAGCAGCACGACACCGCTTCCGTAGATTTTGCTGTCGGTCAGTTCCATCTGGTGAATTCAACTACGAAGTGCAACTCTGCAATCACAACTCAGCGCAGAGGTATGATCGTTTGCCTGTTTTACAAGCTCTATTTCTTGCAACACTTATGCCCCTAAC
>JACDEG010000633.1 GCA_013816505.1 Pyrinomonadaceae bacterium
GCGAAGGCGCAGCCTGAATTTGTTAGAATGGCCGAGCGGAGAGAAGGGAAGCAGAAACGCAGTTGCATCTACTTAAACTTCAGAGGATAGAGAACAACGCTCTATGTAACTCGCAAAGCATTTCCTTCAGTGACTATGACGAAGAACAAGAGCATCAACAACAAAGAGCAAGCAGTAGACAGCATCAATCCAGCGGGAGATGCGCGACGCGGCTTGCAACTCATTGCAAGTAGTGACTCAGGAATGAAGATCAGTGCGACAGCGGATGAAAGCCTGCGCGGGTTGATTGAATCGTTCAAGAGCCCACACAAGAATCAGCGGCCATCGCCGGATGATGATGACCTGCCGCCTGCCGCGTGAGTCCTCTTTGACGTTCTCAATGGGCCGGGATGTTTTAGTTGGGATCGGTAACAATGGCGATGTTAATGCTGAGTAATCCCTATCCATCCAGGTATGGCGGCAGAGCTGATACGGCTGTTGATCTTCACGCCGCGGATGAACATCCATGTTGATTTATTCATGGCACCGTTTCAGAGCCTGCGCTCAGCGGTAGGGGGACGGCGAACTGAGCTGTTCGGGAAACTTTGCATGAAGACACCGTGCACGCTGCTGACGACCGAGGCCAACGGCGTCCTACGACCGGCGCACGGCCGCCAGCCGGTGATGCTGCACCGGGCGGACTACGACCGGGGGTCGGACATGGATGTGCGCCAGACGGAGCTACTGCCAGAGTTGTTCGCGGCCTACCCGGCAAAAGAGATAAAGTCGCACCGGATGAACACGCTGGACAACCAGCCGATCATCAACCACGTGCAGCCCATCAACTCACTGTAGCATCGAAGGTGTTCTCTACTCACGAGAGACATCCACAACGCCGACGAGACTGCTGACCATGACTCAGGCCACATCGCCACTCATCGATCTACTCACGCAGATCAATGCGGGCATCATCATTTTCGAGCCGTTCCCGCGCACCTCGGCCGAATTGGTTGCGTTTCAGGAGACCGTTCGACGACTGCAGGAACTGGAACATCTCGGCCTGGTGCGGCGCGTCTTCACGCAGGTGCGCAACATCGCCGGGCAGGATTACTACGATCTGGCGATGGTGCAAGGCGGCATGACCGCTGAAGGCGAACGGCTGCTGGCAGAACACACCGGGGGTTAAGCAAATCCTTTCATCCATTCACGAATCTAGTCGTGCACTCGGCGAAAGATAGCTATCCGTGAAGCTGCAACGAACAACCACAGTCAGCAAATGTCATTCGGCGATAAATCTGGCGCTCTCTCTCCACATCTTTCATGCAGTAGTCACGAATCATCAGGTGCTGTCCGTTCGCGCTAATTCGTATTCAACGATGACGAACGACGGGATGCTCGGGTCTGAGGCGACGTTAGTGCGGGCGGAGAAGCGACGGCGTAGGTTAAGCAAGGCATCCGTCTTGACGTCTTGATGATGTATGCATGGCGGTGCGTGCGGCTGTCGCGAGCAGTTTTGGCGAGCAGGTAAACGGTGCGTGCCTGTTCAATGAAACACTCGGCAATGGTGGTTTCGACCCCTTCAAGAACCCGGTTGAATTGTCAGAGTTTTGATTCCTGTTCGATTCATCAGCTTTCTTCCCCCTTCGTGACAGTCAGTAGCGAGAGACGTTGAAAAGCGGGAACGGGTTTTCGCAAAAACCGTTCAATTTCTGAAAATTTATGGTTCGGCTTTGGGGCAGGTGAAGAAGTGCGCACACTGCGGACATTGATGGTCGGAAGGATCGGGCGGGAACTCTCCAGCGATGATGCCGCTAATCGCGTCGTCGTAATGCTTGAGGCGCGTATTTACGGTGCGCTCTTTCAAGTCCAATTCGATAATTTCATCGGTTGAGAGGTAGAGAATCTCGACGCGCGGACGCGCCTGTGGGAAATGTTCGGCGGCGATTTGATAGTAGAGCGCGTAAACGTCATCGTCGGGAGTCTTCGCGGGTGGTTTGCCGGTGCGCGTGTGGCGAAAGAGAATCGTCGCGCCGTTGGTTTCTTCTATCAACTCCATGTAATCCGGCGTGACGCTAATGAAAGCGTGCGGGCGTTCAATCGTCCATGCTTGATTAAAGAGTAACCCGCGAGAGAGAGAGAAATGGCGCACGGTGCGCTCAACCATCAGCGCGGCTTGTTCGCGGTAGATCGTTTCATAAATGTGACCGGCGAGTCCTTTCTCCAGCCACCATGCAGCGAGCCGCGCTTTCGCCTGTTCCTGAAACACTGCCACGCTCCCATCGAGTAAACGCCCCGCCATGCGTTCTCCGGCGAGCCATCCGAGCACGCCGTAAACGCAGATGTGGAAGCGCAGGTAAGCTGCTTCTTCGCCCCTGCCGCTTAAGTACAGTCGCTGCTCGTAAAAGTATTTGCGCGGGCATCTGATGTAAGTATTCAATTGTCGTTCGGTGAAATGTGGTTTCGTGATGGACGACTGCGACGCAGCATTTAATTGAATATGAGTTATCGCATCCGGTATTTCGGCTCTCCACGTCGCCGCGCCGTGCGCAGAGCGCGGCAGTTGAGCTTCGATGCGTTCGAGAAACTCGGACGCTTTGCTGCCCGTCGCCCCGTAATGCTCGGCGCGTGAAAAACAAATGTGGTCGCGCGCACGTGAAACGGCGACGAAGAATAAACATTCTTCTTCTTCCAGATGCGCATCAGTTTGCGCGCCCGGCGCGTCGTTTCCTTCTGTCGTCTCGAATGCACCTTCGCCCCCGAAGGTTTCAATCATGCCGACGGGCGGCGGGCAAGGCTCGTGCTTACGTCGGTTTGGAAAATGTCCTCTGCCGAGATGCGGAAGATAGACGCATGACCACTCCAAGCCTTTCGCTCCGTGAACTGTGGTTAATCTCACCGCGTCCAAATCTTCGGCGGATTGGGGAACCTGACGCAAGTTTTTGTCTTCGGAAAAACTTTTCAAACGGCGCACGTAGCGCAAGATCGCCCGGCGCGCGTCCCTGTCAGTCGTCGCTTCGACCGCTCTCTCGCCTTCGTTATGGAGAAACTGCAAAAGCTGATAGATGGCGAGACGGCGTTGCGCCCCGGCGACTGATTTATCGGCGAGCAGAGGCTTAAGGTAGCGGCTGTGGATAAAGAGATAATGTGCGAGCAGCTTCCAAGCCGATGAGATGTGCGCGACGCGCTTGAGATGATGCGTCAACCGTGCCACTCCTGGCGCGCTCGTGTCTTTGTCCGGCGTCTCCAACTCGAAGAATTCACGCCCAGCCTCTTTTGCCGCTTGAAGCATCTGGCGGACTTCACTGAGCGGAATATCGTATTCGGGAAAGCGCGCGACGCGCGGCAGCGTGCGCCCGCTTCCGTCGCTCACGAGCGCGACGAACGCGAGCAGATCGCGGACCTCGCTGCGCTCGAAGAT
>JACDEG010000169.1:0-663 GCA_013816505.1 Pyrinomonadaceae bacterium
GGTGGCGCTCCCACGACGGGCGCGCTGTTGGGGTTCCGAACCTTCTTGGTTTGTTTCATCTTTATCTCCCTGAAGCTTTTAGCTCCAGGGAGATTATCAAAGATCAAAGTCTCGTTGTAGTACTAAGTAAGTGTTGAAAAGTTCGGGGACATTTTCAAGCCACCAGTTGAATGACCTTCTCTGGCGTCAAGTGCGCGAAGTAGCGCTCGACGACTGAGACCAGTTCTGTAATGCAACGGCAGCAGCGATTCGCGGTCACGTATCCCTTGAGATGCCACCACAGCTTCTCCACCGGATTGTCTTGGTGTCCGCCGAACTTCGGCAGATAGATCAATTCGATTTGCGGTTGCTCCGCCAGCCAGTCACGCAACGCACGGCTTTTATGAATCGAGGCCTGGTCAAGCATCATCAGCACGGGGCGTCCGCCATAATGCTGAGCCAAATCGGTCAGAAACGAGATCATCTCGATGGTGCGTTTACGCTCAAAGAGGCGGTGGAAAACCGCGCCCGTGTGAACCTCAATCGCGCCAAAGACCGTCCGCTTCTTGTTTTGCATTGGCGCGACCAGCCGCAGTTGCTCGCCGATTCTCTGCCATGTCCGCCGCCGCACAGGGAAGAGACGAATGTCGGTCTCGTCTTCAACCATGACGACCGTTTCAGCCG
>JACDEG010000169.1:673-11125 GCA_013816505.1 Pyrinomonadaceae bacterium
CAACTGTGCAACACAAGCCGCACCCGCCAGCCACTCAAGTTCAGCGCGCACCGCTCGCGCAAGTGCTGGCAGAGTCTACCGACCGTCCAGATGGCAAAGACGTAACCGCAGCAACTGGGCGGCTGGTTCAGCTGCGTGAAGACGGCTTGCTCGGCCACCGGCGTGACTTGGCTCGGGCGATCCGTGCGCGGTAGGTCAGCGAGAGCCGCCGCACCGCCAGCCGTGAAGCGTGCCAGCCACTTACAAACCGTCTTCGGCTGGCAATGCAAGCGGTGAGCGATCTGTGTGGCCTCGACACGTTCTGCCGACCAGATGACCATCCACGCCCGCGCCGCCACTCGCCCGATGGCGTGGCGTGTCAGGTCATGCAGTGCTTGACTCTCGGCGTCGGATGCAATAGTTACAAAGACCATTCGGGGTGTTCGCCTCCGCTGCAAAGTTGGTAGCTTCGCAGGTGGAGGTATCACACCCGGCTGGGGCGCTGCAAAAGCGCTCCGAACTTTTCAACACTTGCTTGGTGCGGTTCATCCGCATGCGCATCAGCGTATTGAAGACGCACCAGTTCTACTCACCCACCGAAGCCTGGTGGACGTTAACAGGCCTCGGTCGAACGCGCGCGAGGCACCAGGTCGCATTGCAGGGAACGTTGTGGCTGGAGGGATTAATACTCTACGTCGCCTATGAATGATTGTTTAAGGTCAGTGTCCTAAGTTTATTGAATCATTGGACCATTGGGTCAACCACAAATTCACTGACCACAATCGGTGTTCGGCTGACGATTGTGTGCGGAGCCGTCAACAACTGTGTCTCGTTATAAGGAGGAATTCCGTACGTGGTGACGCGTAATCGTCGGGTTTGAGCATCAATGTCGAATTCGGTCCACCCGTATGTATGCACCGCAATGTAATCTCCTTGCAGCAACGTAGCCGTGACGGGAGACCCAGTGAGGACGCGTACCCTACCGATTGCTCACTGCGCTCTGGCGCGCCACGTGCCCAGCGGCAACACCTTTGCGCGCACCGCCCACAATTCCCATTGCGCAGACAGCTCCTTAACTTTGTCAGGCTGCTTCGCCGCTAGGTTGTTCAACTCCGTGCGGTCGGCCTCGATGTCATAAAGCTCCCAAGCTTGATTCTCTTTGGCGACCAGCTTCCATTTGCCGTCACGGACAGCGCGATTGCCTTCGTGCTCCCAAAAGATCGGTTGCGCGCGCTGCAATGATTTGCCCGTCAGCGCTGGACTCAGGCTGATACCTTCCAGCGGGTGAATCCTTTGTCCGTTAACCTCGGTCGGATACCGCGCGCTGCTCACGTCAATTGCCGTCGCCATCAAATCAATCAAATGGCCGGGCGCTTGCGCCAGACGATTGCGCTGTTTCGCCGGAATGCCTTTCGGCCAATGCGCGATCAGCGGCGTCGAGATGCCGCCCTCGTGCGTCCAGTGTTTGTATTCGCGTAGTGGCGTGTTCGAGACGTTCGCCCAGCCTCGGCCATATGCGATGTATGTATCATCCGGCCCCGGCATGGCGCCCGCGCCCATCAACACGGCGCGGCCATCGCGCGTTTGCTGTTGTGAAGAGTTGTATTGCTGATCGTCTTTGCCCATCGGCGCGTAGACGGCTTTCTCCGGACGCATCTTGTGTGGATTACGCTGCGATGGCGCGCGCCCTGTCAGTTCCGCGCAGCCTCCGTTGTCCTGCAAAAAGAAGATCAGCGTGTTGTCGAATTGTCCCTGCTTCTTCAATTCCGCGACGATGCGACCGATGCCCTGATCCATGTTGTCAATCATCGCAGCATAAACTTCCATCCCGCGCGCTTCCCATTCCTTGTTTTCCACCTTGTCCCAACCGACTGCTTGGGGCGACAGCGGCCAGCGCGAATCAATCAACCCAAGCTGGCGGGCTTTTTCATAACGCGCTTGGCGAATGGGCGCATAGCCCTGACCATATTTGCCTTTGTACTTGGCAATGTCTTTTTCCAGTGCGTGCATCGGCCAATGCGCGGCGGTGTAGGCGACGTACATAAAGAACGGCTGGCCTTTTTTATGCTCGGCGATGAAGCACGTTGCCGTGTCGCTGATAGCGTCGGTGTAGTAATACTGGCGCGGTTGATACTCGGTGTCGTTGGCGACGGTGATGAGTTTGTTGTCGCGCACGAGCGAACTGGGATCATAAAAACTGCCCGCCCCATGAATCGTGCCGTAGTAACGATCAAAACCGCGCTGCAACGGCCAGTTGTGCGTGCGCGCCAGCTTCTCCGCGCTCTGTCCCGGCGTGACGTGCCATTTGCCGACGGCATAAGTCGCATAGCCCGCAGGCTTCAACGCCTCCGCAATCGTCACGGAGTTGCGATTCAGGTCGCCGCGATAACCGTCTTGGCCGCGGTCTTCCATCATATGCCCGATGCCGGCCTGGTGTGAGTACAAGCCCGTCAACAGGCTCGCGCGCGTCGGACAGCAGCGTGCGTTGTTGTAAAACTGCGTGAGGCGCAATCCGTTCTTCGCCAGCCTATCCAGGTTCGGAGTGCTGATCTCGCCGCCGTAGCAGCCAATGTCCGACCACCCCATGTCATCCGACATGATGATGACGATGTTCGGACGCGCCGATGGGTTTTGTGCCCGAGCAACATCGGGGAGCGATGAACTGCTGGTTGAAAGAATTGCCAAACCAAAAACGATGATGAATTGCCAGCGCGCGAGTTGTTTCATGAAGAGTATCCTTTGCAATGATGTTCAACCTGATTACTTCTGTGCCGTGGATTTCAATTCGATTAATCCGACATCAATGAAAGCCTTGTGCCGATCCTGTTCACACAAGACGGCAATTACGTTCTCGCCTTCCTGCCGCACCTGCTTGCCGTTGATAAAGACAGTCGTGCGGTCGTTGTTGTGAATGCACATGAACAAATGCGCTACGGTGGGCTCGTCAAGACTGAATTTGCGGCGCAGCCAGATTTTGCCAGCATCGCCGGCGCGAACGCCCTGCCCGCGCGGTCGCGGGCGCACCACCTATCAACGTTGCGGCGGACGATTGTTGCGACGCTGTGGCCGCGCTTCGCCTTCACCTTCTTCTCTGCCGGTGGCCTGTGGGCCGCGCGGGCTGTTGACTTTCGGAAATGCTTTCGCCAACTCCGCTTTCACCTGGTCATACTTTTTGTCGCCCGCCAGATTCGTCCATTCATACGGGTCTTTCGTTTCGTCGTAGAGTTCTTCGCCACCTTGTTCATAACGGATGTAACGCCACCGCGACGAACGCACAGCGTGATTTTGAAAGCCGTGTGTCGTCAGCGCCGGCGCAGTCCATTCCGCGCTCGGATTTGCCAACAAGGATTTAAGGCTGACGCCTTCGACGTGTTTGGGAATTGGCAGTCCGCACAGGTCAGCCAGCGTCGGATGGATGCTCATAAAATCAACGGTTCGTGGCGAGACGATTCCGGCTTTCGTCACGCCCGGCGCGACCCAGATGAACGGCGCGCGTGTCGGCTCTTCCCACAGCGCGAATTTGCGCCAGTGATGTTTTTCGCCGAGCGACCAGCCGTGATCTCCCCAGAAGACGATGATTGTGTTGTCCTTGTAGGCCGATTTTTCCAGCGCATCCAGCACGCGCCCGATCTGTCCGTCCACGTAAGTGATCGAAGCGAGATATGCCTGCACAGCCTCTTTCCACCGTCCTGACTTCAGTAGCAATTCATGGTCGGACGGTTTGTCGGGCGAATTCGAGCCGGGGCAGCGCGCCATCTTCACGCCTTCCGCCGGAATATCGTTCAAGTCGTCTTCGCGGTACGGCGGCAGTTCGATCTGATCGAGCGGGTACAGATCGAAATACTTCTTCGGCACGTTCCAGGGCATGTGCGGTTTGTGGAAACCGATGGTCAGCAAGAACGGCTTGTTGTGCTTGCGCTGCAACTGCTCGATGCCGTAGCTGGCGATGCCGTAATCCGAGATGCCTTCGTCACCGCAATCCACGGGCGAAAATTTGATGCCGCCGACGCCATTCGTGTCGTTGAGCAGCTTACACGGTCCGCCGCGCTCCCGATGGTAATCGTCCCACTCGGTCATGCGATCAAACCCGCCGTGATAAATCTTGCCTACGCCGAATGCGCCGTAGCCGTTTTGACGAAAATGAGTGACCAACGTCTTGTCGGCGGAAACGACCGGACGCCAATCCACATTGTTGTCATACACGCCGGTCGTCGAAGGCCGCAGCCCCGTCATCAACGCCGCGCGCGACGGATTGCAAACCGGCGCGGCGCAGTAAGCATTGCTGAAGGTCACACCCATTCTCGCCAGCCGGTCAATGTTCGGCGTGATGACCTGTTTGTTGCGGCCCAGATGTTTGACCCAGTGGTTCAGATCATCCACCGCGATGAACAACACGTTGGGTTTTGCGGCCGCCGCAGCTTTTCCATATTGCGGTTGTGTGAACACTAATAATGTGCTTCCGCCCGCTACGGAAGCGATGAGCAATAAGGTCAGGAAAATTCTTTTCATATGACATCAACCCTCAGGATTATTTTGCCTTGCTTGCCCACTGTCTCCAGCGTTGCGGGTCTTCAAGCATCAGGCAAACCAGAATCAGCAGCTTTTTTGACGATGGTACGGAAGATGGTGCGCATCCTCGCGGGCAGGGCTTGGCGACATTGATCAAAGCGGACAACGCACACAGCCTGCGAGGACGCGCACCGCGCCACTTATTACTTCGGCAATTGATTGAGCAAAGCTTCCATCTCTTTGACGACTTTGGCGTGCGCCGGATCGTTTGCCAGGTTCTTCAGTTCGTGCGGGTCTTGCTGACGATCAAACAGCATCGTGACGCCGTCATTCCATTCGGCGTAACGCCAGCGTTCGGCGCGGACAGCTTGCCGATGTTATTGCCGAATTTCGTCACGGTGTAAGCCGGCTGATTCCATTTCGCCTGTGGATTGTCGAGTAATGGCTTCAGGCTTTGACCGGCAAGTCCTTGCGGCAGTGGCAGCCCGCACAGTTCCGCCATGTCGGATAAAGATCAACAGCTTCAACTACACGAGGCGAAGCTTTGCTGTTGCCCTTCGCGCCAGGCAACACGACCATCAGTGGCACGCGCGTGCGGATGTCAAAGAGCGAATTGTGCTTCGACCATTTGCCTTTCTCGACGAGGTGATAGCCGTGATCGCCCCAGAAGACGATGATCGTTTTGTCGCGCAAGCCAAGCCGTTCGAGCGCGTCCAGTACGTGCCCGACGTTGTCATCGGTGAAAGTCGTCGAGGCGTAATAAGCCTGCATCACTTCGCGCGCTTCCGCTTCCGAAGCATCGCGCCCGATGAACAGATCCGCGTTGCGCGGCGGCACGAAAAGTTTCGGAAAGCCCGGCGGAACCGGATGATGAGTAAGCGATCAAAGTGGCGGCCTTTGAAGAGTGCGGGCAGGTCAGACGGAAGCTGGGGCATGCGGCTGATTATCTACCTACTTTAGCGTTTGCACCACTACCCCGCCAGGTAGCCAGGGCGACGAGGCCAGCGCTTCGCGATTCCGCCTACACCGCGTCCGGCTCTGGATGCACCCAGGGCGCGCGGTACGGGCGCCGCAACAGCTTGTTCGCCTCGTCGTCTCCCACGACCCGGCCCTTCTCCGCGTCCCATGTCAGCGTCCGGCCGAGCTGCATGGAGAGGTTCCCCAGGATGCAGCTCGCGCTGGAGATATAGCCCTCTTCGATGTGGGCCACCGGCCGGTCGCGCGAGGCGATAGCCTCCAGGAAGCTGCGCTGGTGGGCGCGGTTGGCCGCGGCGGCGTGCCGCTCGAAACCGGGCTCCGTCTTTTCGTGCTCGTCTTGATAATTATCGCTGATCACGTCCTGATGCGCTGGCTCACCCTTGGTGGGGATGAAATCGTACTCGTTGACGCTCGCCTTCAACGTTCCCTTGTCCCCGTAGAAGACGCCCGCCCACGGGTACTTCGGGTTCGGGGGCGAGCCCCATGTGCGGTGCTGCCACACCACGGTGAGGCCGTCGAACTCGAAGGTGACGGTCTGCGTGTCGGGGATGTTCGCCTTGCTTGCCTTGTCCACCAGAATGCCACCGGTAGAGCTGATCCGCTTGGGCCAGCCGAGTCCCAGCATCCACCGAACCATGTCGAGCATGTGGACGCACATGTCGCCCACAATCCCGTTGCCGAATTCCGAAAAGTTCCGCCACCTGAGCGGGTGGAACATCGGGTTGAACGGCCGCAGGGGCGCGGGGCCGGTCCACATCTCGTAGTCGAGGTGAGCGGGCGGCGGCGCGTCGGGCGGGTTGCCCACGCGGCGCATATCGTAGTAGCAGCAGATTTCGACGAGCCCAATCTTGCCCAGCTTCCCTGGCTTGATAATCCGGTCAATGGCCTGGGAGAGGTGAAGCGTGCTCCGGCGTTGGGTGCCGACCTGGACAACCTTCTTGTACTTCCGGGCCGCCGCGACCATGGCCTGGCCCTCAATCACGTCAACGCTGACAGGCTTCTGCACGTAGACGTCGGCGCCCGCCTTGACCGCCTCGATCATCGGCAGTGCGTGCCAGTGGTCGGGCGTGCCGACGATGACGATGTCGAGGTCTTTCTCCTTCAGCAGCTTGCGCCAGTCGTCGTAGAGGCGCGGGACTTTCTTCGACACCTGGCGCGCGGCCACCATTTGGCCTGCCTCGGCAAGCATCTGCTTGTCCACGTCGCAGAGTGACACGACGTCGACGTCCGCCACCTGGATGAGGCGGAAGAGATCATTCTTGCCGTACCATCCGCATCCGATGAGGCCGACGCGCTTGGGCTTCTCCTGCCCGCCCACGAAAGCCCTACCGCCAACCGCGGATGCGGCCAGCGAGGCGATGCCGGTTTGAAGAAAGTTCCGACGGTTCATGGTCAACCTCCTGAGGTAGTGTTGCAATCAATATTTTAGCCACAATCAGTAGTACTCGACTTTATCCATTTTGACCCTTCTCCTCTCGGCTCTGGTGCAAACTCTAAGAACGGTGCAGCCAGTGCCAAGGTAGTCTATACAATACACCTCATGCTGCGAGCACTGCTGCCCATACCTGCGGCACCAGTGCTCTTGCTTGGTGAACTGCTGATGTATCAAACTGCCCCTTCTTAATCTTCTGCGCTAACTCAATCCCACCCAAGGTTACTGCAGCGTTGCTGAAGCTCTTGAACCCCAGCATCGGGTAGTACCGCTGTTTCACTCGCCGATGGTCCTGCTCGATTAGGTTGTTCAAATATTTGCTGGTGCGCACTTCGACACTCTCGGGTAAGACGCCTTCTGCCTTTAGTTCAGCCACCGCCCTGTGCGATGCCTCATACCCGTCGAGCGTGATCTTCGCTGGTGCCTCATTGTTCTGGATGGCCTTGATGAAGAAGCGTTTGGCGGCTGCCATATCTCGCTTTTCGCTGAGGAGGAAATCGACTGTCCGGCCTTGCTTGTCAACCGCACGATACAGATACGTCCATCGACCTTTGACTTTGATATAAGTTTCATCGACTCGCCAGGATGAGCCTGTGGGTCGGGCATACTTCTCCCATCGTTTCTCAAACACAGGAACATAGTGAATGACCCAACGCATGACCGTCGTATGGACGAGGGTGACGCCGCGCTCAGCCATCAATGCACACACATCACGGTAGCTGAGCTTGTAGGTGATGTACCAGCGGACGGACTGGATGATGAGTAAGCGATCAAAGTGGCGGCCTGTGAAGAGCGCTGGCGTGTCAGAGGGAAGCTGCATCATGCCGCTGATTATCAACACAACTCACCGTTTGCACCAGAGCCCTGTGACGTTCGTCTGTCGGGTTTTCAAGGGTGCAATGGTCGGTCGCATTCGCTTGCGGATCAAGGTCAACAAGCAGTACGCGCCGCCCCATGCGCGACAGGCACGCCGAGAGGTTGACTGCCGTTGTTGTTTTGCCGACGCCGCCCTTCTGGTTAGCAATCGCGATGATGTTCATGCTGCCTCCGGTGTGGCTGCCGCCTCGACGGGCAGCGGCTTGATCCGGTCGTACTCCCGCTTGTTATCTTGCAGCGCGTCCCACACTTCCACCTTCTGCTGCAAGCCTAACCAGACTTCCGGCGATGTCCCCAAAGCGCGTGATAGTCGATGCGCCATGTCCACCGTGACCGGGCGCTTCTCTTGCAGTATCTCGTTCACCGTTCGACGCGAGACACCAAGAACTGCCGCAAACTCGCCTTGTGAGAGTCCGGCTGCCGGCAGCACATCTTCCCTCAAGATTTCGCCCGGATGCGTCGGGCGGCGCTTTCTTCCATTCAACATAACTTTGCCTCTCTCAATGGTAATCCTCTAAATCAACGTCATCTGCTTTACCGTCTTGAAACTTAAACGTTAGCCGCCAGTTGCCGCTGACCGTGACACTCCACGTACCTTTCCTGTCACCCTTAAGTTCGTGCCAGCCGTAGCCGGGTAGATTCATATCGGCGGCTGATTGCGCGTTGTCGAGCACGTCCATCTGCCGTTTAAGACGCGGCGCGAGTGCGGCACTGACCCCACGCTTGCTGTCGCTTTCAAATAGTTGCTTCAGTCCCTTATGTCGAAACGACTTAATCATCCTGTGTTACATTGTAACGTACAAGATTACATGCATCAAGCCGTAAGTTTCGGTTGGGAACACTTGAAGGCAAGCTTTGATGCGTGTGCGTAGTTTGTTTTTGAGACGCCAATATAGGCAGCTGCATATTTACAGCAATTACGCTCCGCCTGCGCCGTTGCTGCCATTACCACGCGCCTTGATGTAGCAGTCAACGGTTTCGCTTAGTCGGCTCACCGTCGCATTTAATTCACCACCTTCCAACCACCCGCATCGGTTGGTCGTGGTTCTGCTATTTCCGCTCACGCTGCATCAGGCGCATCAGACTGTTCACGCCGCGCCGAACGTCCCTGTTCCTGTATCTCCCGCAACATCTCTTTCACTTCCGGCGAGAACTCGACCTTGGAGGCTTCTAACGCCAGACCATCAGCCAGTGGCGGTACAAGCGTTAGCTTCGGCTGAGGACGCTTGAAGACCATCTTGCCGGGCGTCCGTGGTTTGGTTATGCTCATTTCTTGCTACCCTTCTTACTTGCCTTCTTCGTGGTTGCTGTCTTTGTATCGGTCCGGGCTTTGTCTTGCGCTCAGCGGCAGCCTTTAAGGCTTCAGCCGAGATGGCGTGCGCGCGTCCGAACCTCTCTGCCTGTAGCATCCCGTCGCGAACCATCTGCCGTACATGCCCTGGTGTCACCTCTAACAGCTCCGCCGCTTCGTCTGTTGTGTAAGTGCCTTTGACCCTGACGCAGGGTGTATGCTCGCATAATTATTACCGCAAGCATTATTATCTATTTGCATTGTCGGTGCTCCCGCTTGACCGGGACCAAAGCAGTACCTGCCGCGTTGACACCGCCTTTTGCTCTAAATGTTGTGCTTTGGCTTGCTTGGCAACCTTGTCGGAAGATCAATCCCATCATCAACAAGTACGTCGAGACAAATGCCAGCCTTGCGCGCATATTTAAGCAGCACATGAAGGGGCGGTTCGCGTAATCCGCGCTCGTAAGCGGAGATTTCGGACTGGGTTAACTCCTCAGCTAATCCTAAGTGTCTGATTAACTCGTTCTGCGATAGGGCGAGAGTAACGCGAATTTGCATCAGTTTTTCGGCTAACCGTTCGGGTTTTGGGCGACGGAATGTTCCCATCAGGACATTTCTCCCGATGAGGCGTTCGCAGTCTGCTTGCAACTAAGAACAAATGCTCTTAGTATGGAGTCATATTTGCACGCCGCCATGAGCTTTAATCCACTACGCTCGGCAGCGACACACATCACTTGCGATGTGAAGCTAACTTAAACATTGATCGCGTCAACTTCGGCGATGACAAACGTAAATCCTCAACGAAGAATGCTCAGCGTTAGTGCTTCGGCTTGCTCGGCAGTTTTGCGGGAAGATGCTGCTTGTCATCAACCAGCACGTCGAGGCAGACACCGGCTGCTTTGGCGTACTCGAATAGCAGCAGAAGCGTCGGCTCACGTTGACCGTTCTCAAACTGAGAGATGTAATAACGATAATTGGTGTCAGCAATGCCTAGCTTTCTGAGTATCTCGCTCTGTGATAAACCGAGCGTAAGGCGAATTTGCAGTAACTTTTCGGCAAGCTTTGCGGGTCGTGTGCGGCGACTACCCATCAGATATATCCTCCTGACAGGTAGTGCTTGCGTATAGTTACAACTGCAACTAGAATCGCAGTGAACTTTGGTTTCGCCGTGAGCCTAAAATTATTAGACTTTACGACGACGCTCAGCATTAGCGATGTAAATCCGCTTCGCGCATGGGCTGTCGCAGAACACTTTTAGAACGCAGGTGAAGATAGCAGAAGCCGGTTTTTACCAGCAATTCTCGGTGAGTAACTCACAAAGGTCGCTGTCTTTCTGATACCCACACTACAACCTGTGACCGATACGGCTATCGATCATTCGATCATC
>JACDEG010000170.1 GCA_013816505.1 Pyrinomonadaceae bacterium
GGCTGATTGACAAAACTGACATCCAAAGAGCCAGCACGGTGCGTTCAACCGAGGGCTTGATGATCCACTGTTTCGGAAAGCTGACTTTTGCTTTCTATCTGTTAGCTTTCAACCCCTGATTCACATTTAACGGTACCAAGTAACAACGCATCCGAGGAGGCAACTCAATGTTGAGAACCGACTTCCCCAAATTACCGCTCATTGCGCTTTTTCTCATCGCCATCTTTCCCTTCACCGCACGCGCACAAAACGGCGCGGGCGCGGACATGAAAGCATTCGAGCGCCTCGAATGGCGCAGCATCGGCCCGGCCAACATGGGCGGGCGCACCGCTGATGTCGAGGGCGTGCCCGGCAATCCGAACATCGTCTACGCCGCGACCGCGTCGGGCGGACTGTGGCGCACCGACAACGGCGGGGTGAAGTGGCGACCGATCTTCGAGCGCGAGAACACGATCTCAATCGGCGACATCGCGCTGGAGCCGTCGAACCCGGACGTGATTTGGGTCGGCACCGGCGAATCGAACGTGCGCAACAGCGTCTCGTTCGGCGACGGCGTGTACAAATCAACCGACGGCGGCAAGTCCTGGCAACACCTCGGACTGAAAGACACCGAGCGCATTTCGCGCATCTGTATCAACCCACGCAACCCCGACACGGTGTACGTCGGCGCACTCGGCCACGCCTTCGGCCCGAACGAAGAGCGCGGCGTTTTTATGACGACCGACGGCGGCAAGACGTGGACGAAGACGCTCTACGTTGACGCGCAGCACGGCGTCTCCGACCTCGACATCGACCCGTCGAATCCGAACATCCTCTACGCCGCGATGTGGAGTTTCGAGCGCAAGCCGTGGACGCACCGGAGCGGCAGCGAAAAAGGCGGCGTCTTCAAATCAATTGACGGCGGGCGGACGTGGAACAAGTTAACGAACGGCTTGCCGAAACTGGCCGGGCGCATCGGTGTCAAAATCGCGCCGAGCAATCCAAATATTGTTTACACGATAACGGAATCGAAGGACGGCACGCTCTACCGCTCCGACGACCGCGGCGAAACATTCAAGCAGGTGTCGAAGCAGGCGAACATTGTCTCGCGCGGCTTCTACTACACGGACCTCCGCGTTGACCCGACGAACGAGAATCGCGTCTACGCCGTCGCTTCAACTTTGTTTGTGTCGATTGACGGCGGGCGCACGTTTCGCTCGATCACCGGACGCACGCATATTGACTATCACGCGCTGTGGATTGACCCGCAGAATCCGCGCCGGATGTGGCAGGGACAGGATGGGGGCGTCGCCGTGTCATACGATCAGGGCGAGACGTGGGAGTACGTTAATAACATCCCGCTCGGCCAGTTCTATCAGATTCACGCCGACAATCGGCAGCCGTTCTACTATGTGATGGGCGGTCTCCAGGACAACGGCACATGGACGGGGCCGAGCCGCACACGCGAACCCGCCGGCATCTTGAACGACGACTGGCGGATGATCTCTTTCGGCGATGGCTTCTACGTCCTCAATCACGCCGACGACCCGGAGCTTTACATTTCCGAAGCGCAGGGAGGCAGCATCGTCCGCACAGACTTTCGCACGCGCGAGCAGCAACTCGTCAGCCCCGACCCGCGTGGCACCGACGGCCCCGCGTCCGAAGGCAAGTATCGCTTCAACTGGAACTCGCCGATCATCCCGTCGCCACACGACAAGAACACGATCTACTTCGGCGGCAATGTCGTCTTCAAATCAACCGACTTCGGGAAGATGTGGACGCCGGTCAGTTCCGATCTGACGACCAGTGACCGCGGCAAACAGGGCGAGGCGGGCGGCCCCGTCGCCATCGAAAACACCGGCGCCGAATATCACACCACGATCATCAGTCTCGCCGAATCGCCGCTGCGCGCCGGAGTGCTGTGGGCGGGCACCGACGACGGCAATTTGCAAATGACGACGGACGGCGGCAAGACGTGGACGAACCTGACGCCGAACGTCGCGGGACTTCTGCCGAACTCGCCGGTCTCGCATGTCGAGCCGTCGCGCGTTGACGCACAGACGGCTTACGCCTCGTTCGACCGGCATATGCTCGACGACTTTCGCCCGTACATTTTTAAGACCACCGACGGCGGCAAAACGTGGCAGAACGTCACCGGCGATCTGCCCGCGAAGGCTCACGTGTGGATCGTGCGCGAAGACCCGAAGAACACGAACCTGCTTTACGCCGGCACCGAGTTGGGGCTGTTCGTTTCCTACACCAGCGGCAACAACTGGGCGCGGCTCAATATGAAGAACCTGCCGC
This sequence comes from Pyrinomonadaceae bacterium, assembly GCA_013816505.1. Taxonomy (GTDB): domain Bacteria; phylum Acidobacteriota; class Blastocatellia; order Pyrinomonadales; family Pyrinomonadaceae; genus JACDEG01. The sequence continues at coordinate 2,284 of JACDEG010000170.1, forward strand.
ACGTCGCAGTGCATGACATCATCGTCCATCCGCGCGAGAATGATCTGATTCTGGGGACGCACGGGCGGAGCATCTGGATTTTCGACGATGCGACGCCGATCCAGCAGATGAACGCCGCCGTCGCAAGTAGCGATGCGCACCTCTTCGATGTTCGACCGGGATTGCGTCACACGTCGCGCTTCACGCGCTACGGCATCGGCGACAAAGTGTTCGCCGGCGCGAACCCGCCCTACGGCGCGTTGATTACTTACCACCTGAAAGATAAGCCCGACGAGAAGACCGTCGTGAAGGTGCAGATTCTCGACGCGAATAACAAAGTCGTCAGCGAAGTGAATCAGGCTCCGAAGGAGAAGGGCTTGAATCGTGCCGCGTGGAATCTGCGCTACGGCGGCCCGCAGGTGCGTCGCCCGCCGACCGACGAAGAGACCGCGTTCACCGGCGGCCCGCGCGGACCTCATGTTTTGCCCGGCACTTACACGGTGCGGCTCACGGTCGGCGATAAGACGTTCGATAAGCGCGTCGAGGTTCGACTCGACCCGACGATCCAGCCCGTCGTCTCGACCGCCGATCTTCAACTGCTCCATGACCTGGCGCTGAAGCTGCGCGACATGCAGTCGGCGACCAACACCGCGCTTCGCGCCATTGACAGCGTGAAGGATCAACTTCAGAACGCCGAGAAGACAATCAAGGATCGAATCGCCGAGCCGCCAAAGGAGTTGACGGCGGCGGTCACCGATCACTTGAAACAAATCGAGGCGTTGCAGAATAAACTGGGGCGCTCCGACGAAGGTTTAGGGATCAGCGGCCGGGAGTCGCTGGCAAGTCGCCTCGGCGGTCTGTTCTTCTCGATGGACGGCACCAATGCCGCGCCGACGCCGTATCAGCGCGAATACTTCAACGAATTGCAGACCGACTTTCGCGCGAAACTCGAAGAGGTCAATCGCTTCATCAATCAGACCGTGCCGCAGTTGAATGAGACGCTCCGGCGCAGCGGCGCACCGACCGTCGCGGCGGGGAAAGCGATTGAGTTGCCGCGCTGAGTAAAAGGCGCGTTCTTTTGCCGAGGTGCCTTTTGAGCGAGGCCGGTATAACACAGAGGGCACAGAGGTGAAGACACAGAGAAGAGAGAATACAGAACACAGAATACAGCACACCTTTCTCAACGCACTTCTCTCTGTGCCCTCTGTGTGATCTCTGTGTCTCTGTGTTAAAAATCTTCCTCACTCAACTATCAACACGCTGCTCTGAAAGGAGATCGTCATCATGCACAAACGTCAAAATCATTTACTCCCAATCATCTGTCTACTAATCATCACCGCACTGCCTGCCTTCGCGCAGACCGCGCCGGCCATCAAGCTCAACGATCATCAGCAGATGCTCCGCGAGATTTATCAGGAGTTGATCGAGATCAATACCACCGACTCAATCGGCGACAACACGAAGGCCGCCGAGGCGATGGCCGCGCGTCTGAAGGCCGCCGGGTTTTCGGCGGACAATGTCAAGGTGTTGGTGCATCCCGGCAACGCGCGCAAAGGCAACCTCGTCGCGCGCTTTCGCGGTGCCCAACAATCGAGCCGCAAGCCTTTGCTGCTGCTCGCGCACATCGATGTCGTCGAGGCGCGCAAAGAGGATTGGTCGGACGGCCTTGACCCGTTCAAATTTACGGAGCGCGATGGGTATTACTATGGGCGTGGCACGCACGACGACAAGGCGATGGCCGCGATCTTCGTCGCGAATTTAATCCGTTATAAGAAGGAAGGCTTCGCGCCGGAGCGAGACATCATCCTCGCGCTGACCGCCGACGAAGAGGGCGGCGACTTCAACGGCGTCGAGTGGCTGCTGAAGAATCACCGCGAGTTGGTTGACGCCGAACTCGGCATCAACGAAGGCGGCGGCGGGATGACTAAGAAAGGTAAGCCTATACTCAACGGCGTGCAGGCCAGCGAAAAGGTTTACCAAAGCTTCGCGCTCGAAGTGAAGAATCGCGGCGGCCACAGTTCGCTGCCCGTCAAAGACAATGCGATCTACCGCCTCGCCGCCGCGCTCGACCGGCTCGCGCGTTTCGACTTTCCTATGAACTTAAACGAAGTGACGCGCACCTACTTTGAGCGGATGTCGAAGATCGAGGGCGGGCAGATTTCCGCCGACATGCTGGCCGTCACGGGAGACAAGCCCGACGCGGCGGTGGTCGCGCGCCTCGCGGCGTCGCCGTACTACAACGCGCTGATGCGGACGACGTGCGTGGCGACCCGGCTCGACGCCGGACACGCCGATAACGCGCTGCCGCAAGTCGCGCGCGCCGTCGTCAACTGCCGCATACTTCCGCAAGAATCGGCAAACGATGTGCGCGCCACGCTCGCCAAAGTTTTGGCCGATGACCAGATCATGATCTCGTTCATCAAACAGGCGAAGCCGAGTCCGCCGTCGCCTCTCAAGCCTGAAATCATGCAGCCCATCGAGCGGCTCACGTCGAGCATGTGGCCGGGCGTCACGGTCGTCCCCGTGATGGGCACCGGCGCGACCGACAGTCTCTATTTTCGGCAGGCCGGGATTCCGGTGTACGGCGTGTCGGGTCTGTTCGGCGAGATGGACGACAACCGCGCGCACGGCAAGGACGAGCGCATCGGCGTCAAAGAGTTTTACGACGGGCACGAGTTTCTCTACCGGCTGGTGAAGGATTTGGCGGGCGGCACTTCGACGAGTAGTTCAAGTCGGTGAGGGGCGATGGATTTTCACCGCGAATTTTCACTACCGAGGATGCCGAGGGCGCGGCGTTGGAGAAGCTGAACGGAAGCGCCTGTGAAGAAAATTACCGATCTGAGAGAATACATCAAAGCATCGTCTTTGCCTGACTGCTGATCAGTGGTTGCGGACTCTTTAATTTTCTCGGCGACCTCTCTGCGCACTCTCGCGGTGAAAACTTTTCCACCATCCGCTCGACTGAAAGGCACGGCCCCGGCACACGAAAACGTTTCAGGTGGGTAACGATGAACACACTGTTTCATTTGGCTTTCCCGGTGCGCGACCTTGAGGAGGCGCGGGCATTTTACAGCGGCGTGCTCGGATGTCCCGAAGGGCGCAGCGCCGCCGCGTGGGTTGATTTCGATTTGTACGGACACCAGATCGTCGCCCATCTGCGACCGCCGGGCGCGTGCGGCGTTGAGGCGTCGAACGCGGTTGACGGACATGACGTTCCGGTTCCGCATTTCGGCGTCATCATCCCGCTGGACGAGTGGCACCAGATTGCCGCGCGCGTGCGCCGTGCGGGCATTGAATTCGTCATTGAGCCGTATGTCCGTTTTGAGGGGCAACCGGGCGAACAAGCGACGATGTTCTTCCTCGACCCGAGCGGCAACGCGCTGGAGTTCAAAGCCTTCGCCGACCTGACGCAGGTCTTCGCCAAGTGAGTACCTAAGCAAAAATTTTCGGTACAAAGATCAAACAACAGCCCTGTCATGACTGGTTGTTACTTTTGCCTTTTTACTTAGCTCCACCCACACCCTGCACGTTTTCATGCCTTCATCTTCATGCCGCTCCGGGTCGTTTCGGCGCTGTGTGCTGATCGACTGTCCGATTTCTGTGAAAAAACCCTCTGCCAGTGGTGATTCGACGAGCCATCGTGCCGTCGAGCCGGCGCAATGGCACAATTGTGCCCCTTAAAATGGTCGCATTGTCCATTGCCCGCCGGCTCCTTCCGCACTATCTTCGGGTATCGCGAATACCGGTGCGAAACATGACGCGGGCGATGGACGACGGTGCCCGCATCGAGTAACCGCCCCTCATCACCGAGGCGCACGTCCGAGATACGGACCAACGCGGAGACCTCGCCCCTCCAACCTCGCCCCCGGCAGAGGCATCTACTCATCATTCGCGCAAAGGTAGTGATTCGATGTCTGAAACCTACTCATCCGACACGTGGGCCGAACGGCGGAGCAAGCCGCGCGTGCAGGTACCGTTCCCGGCGCGGGTGCGCGGCGTGGACACGCGCGGCGAGCAGTTCGAGACCGAAACGATTCTCGACAACCTGAGCGCCAGAGGCTTCTTCCTGCGGATGCTACCGTCCGTGGAAGCGGGGGCGCGCCTGACCGTCGTCATCAGCTTAATCACCGCCGCGAACGATAAGGAGGCGACGCCGCGCGTTCAGATGGACGGCACGGTGCTCCGCGTCGAAGAAGTCACCGGCGGCGGCTGCGGCGTCGCCGCTACCTTCAACGACCCACAGTTTCTTTAATGGCTTGACCTGACGTCGGTCCACGTCCACCCGCCGAATTCTTTTCCTCCCGCCCCGTGATATTCACTTGTTTGGTGTCATTGATGTATCTGCATTTTTGGTATAGGGTGAGTGCCTCGACATATTTCTCTGAAACCCGAAAGACATTGGAAGGACTCACGTGCATGCCTGAGAGCGACTTGGCAAAGCGTACAGTCTTGGTGGTCGATGACTACGACGACAATCGCTTGATGCTGAAGAAGATTTTACAGAAGCGCGGCTTTATGGTGATTGAAGCGGTCAATGGCGAGGAGGCCATCGCGACGGCGCAGCGTGACCACCCGGACCTGATTCTGATGGACATCAATCTGCCACTGCTGGACGGCTTCATCGCCACCCGCTACATTCGCCAGCAGCAGGAACTGGTCAACATCCCGATTGTGGCGATTACTGCTTACGGCAGCAAGAAGTCGCGCGAGGTCGCGATGGCCGCTGGTTGCAATGAGTACCTCGAAAAGCCGATTGACTTTGCGCAGATCGACCTTTTGCTGGAACGCTTTCTCCCGAAAGACCAAACGCCCGCACCGGCTAAGTCGACGAACGGAACGCCGGAACACTGAGCGCGTTAACCGGGATGGACAAGATGCGTGTAAAGGATGAAGGATGAGAGCAGAGAGATGAGGGATGAATGAAAGACGCATGTCCTTCCCGTTCATCCCTTATCCCTCCGCCCTCATCCCTTAATTCTCCGTCCCTGTTCGATTCTCTGATGGTTTGATTCTGACATCGCCCGCGTCCCGCCGGCAGCATGAGATGACGCGCTTGACTCGGAAGTCCGCGTGACGCGCGATACGTCTCAGGCGAACGCCGCGCGCACGGCGAACACCAGTAGCAGAATCGCCGTCAACCACCCGACTATCTCCAGCACCGTTTTGACTGCGGTCCGCCGCCTGGCGCTCCCCGCATCCGACCCAGCTTGATGATTCATCGTCACCTCCGTCACGACGGCCTTCGGGTGCAAGGCCCGTGCCGCACGACCGCGAGCCGGCATCGGCGCGCGACAAAGTGGTGCGCCGACACGCGCCGGCGCAGTCGTCCGGTGTCAACTGAAAGAAATTTACAGCGCACTCAAGTCCGCACGGGAATAGATGATTGTCGAACTTCGTGAGTGATGTTTGAAACTTGATGCAGACAATTAAGCTCATACTGAAATGGCTGCTCGGAGTGTTGTTCATGCTGGCGGGAATCAATCACTTCGTCAGCCCTGACTTTTATCTCAAGATCATGCCGACCTACCTGCCCTGGCACCTCTTCCTCATTTATGTGAGCGGGTTTTTTGAAGTAGCTCTGGGGGTGATGCTGCTGACGCGGAGCTTCGCGCGCGTCGCGGCGTGGGGATTGATCGCGTTGCTGCTCGCGGTGCTGCCGGCCAACGTTCACATGGCGCTCAACCCGGAGCTTTACCCCGACATCAACCCCGCTGCGCTGTGGGCGCGACTGCCGCTCCAGGCGGTGCTCATCGGTTGGGCTTATCGGTACACGCGGCCCGGCGTGCGGCAACGGTGGAGTCGGAGAGTCCGAGCGCGCGCTTCGTTTTGATTGCTCGCAGTAGCGTTACGGTTCATTGAGGGCGCACACCAATGATGATCGCCGACACCGCGCATAGACCCTGGCCGTTGCCCGCGGCGCGCTGGGTGATGACGATGCGCTGGCACGACCTACTGTTCCTCCACTGGCCGATCCGGCCCCACGTGCTGCGACCGCTCATTCCCGCCGCGCTGGAGATCGACACGTTCGACGGCTGGGCGTGGATCGGAGTGGTGCCGTTTCGCATGAGCGGGGTTCGACCGCGCTCCGTCCCTGAACTCCACTGCGCCTCGGCCTTCCCGGAGATTAACGTCCGCACATACGTCAAGACCCCAGACCGCAGCGGTGTCTGGTTCTTCAGTCTGGACGCGACAAACCGGCTCGCGGTCAGAGTAGCGCGCGCCTGGTACGGCCTGCCGTACTACGACGCCCGCATCGGCGTCGAGCACGACGGGGAGAACGTCCGCTACCGCAGCACCCGGGTGCATCGGCGAGCGCCGGCGGCGGAGTTCGACGCCAGCTACGGCCCGACCGGGCCTGCATACCAGTCCGCGCGCGGCACGCTCGATTACTGGCTCACCGAGCGATACTGCCTGTACGCGTCAGGCCGCCGAGGCCGGGTCGGTTACGGAGACATCCATCACGCCCCGTGGCCGCTGCAACCGGCCGAGGCGGAAATCAGAATCAACACGATGACCGAGTGGCTCGGCGTTACCCACCCGACGACGAATCCGATGATCCACTTCGCACGCCGGCTCGACGTGGTCGCCTGGAGCGTTGCGCGGCTCGGCTCGGCTGTCCTACCTCTCGGTTGATGTGTGGTAGAGTTTCAGCATTCATGTCGGACGAGGATGACAGACGATTAAGTGAACTGACGCTGGGCGACGCGAAGCGGATCGTCGTCTACACGGCGGCGACGCTGCTTGCGGCATTGCTCTTTATTGCGCTGGTTGGCAAGGTGCTGGTCGCACTACTACTCGGTGTGGTCGCAGCCGTGTACCTGCTGCCCGTTCAGGAATGGCTGGAGAAACGTCTGCGCGCGCGCGCCGGAAGCGCCCTCATCACTATCGCGCTGATCGTCATCCCGCTGGCCGCGCTGGCCGGTTATGCGTGGTACGAGTTGTCGGGCTACTCAAACCTCGTGCAGGACAAGCGCGACGAGATCATCAGCGGAATCAGTCAGGCGCTCGAACGCTACGTCTCAAAAGAGACGACACGCGCCGGACTCGAAACCGCGTTCGCCGAAGCGGTCACCCGTTCCGGCGAGGCGATTCAGGAACTGCGGAAACGCTCGGCGATTCTGCTCGCGTCGGCCTCGATCTTCTTTTTCACCGTCTTCTACGTGCTGACGCAGCGCGTGCGTCTCACCGCGTACATCAAGCTGCGGGTGCCAGGCGATTACCTTCCACTCTATGACAAGCTGACGGAGAACGTCGGCGGCGCATTACGCGGCGCGCTCCGGGCCGTGCTGATCGACCAGGCGCTGAAGGCTTTTGTGATCCTGGTTCTCAATCTCGTGTTCGGCGTGCCGCTCGGCGTCGTGCTCGGCCTCGTTACATTCATGATCGGGTTCTTTCCGCTGCTCGGCGAATGGGTGGTGTACATTCCGGTCAGCGTCTACCTGATCGTCTTCCGCAACGACTTCACGGGCGGCATGATCTATCTGGGCATCGGCGTCGTGCTGACGCTCAGTTCGACGCTGCTGCTGCGCCCGCGCCTCGCCGCCAGCGGCGCACGCCGCTTCAACTTCTACTGGATGCTGGTCGCGCTCGTCACCGGCGTGCTCGCCTTCGGCATCCCCGGCATCGTGCTCGGCCCCGCGATTCTCGGCTTCACGAAAGCGATTGCCGACACGCTCTTCGGCGACGTGCGCTACGAAACATCGCTGCTTAAGTCGGAGAAAGTGCAGTTGGCCGAACAAGCCGCGGAAGAGAATCTGCAAAGTAGCCCGGCCAGCGCCTCTGACTGACGCGGCCGAAGCGCCTCTTGCCCCGCGACCCCGCGCCTGAACCACTCCACCTCTCTCCTAACACTTCGTTCCCGCCGAATAACATTTTGCTGAAACCCGACCGCCTTTATGAGTGTCTATCACGTGACGCAGTAAAGATTCTTTACTGAACGACCGGAAGCCCATCATGCGTCACGGGCAAATCATTCGTGCGGCGTCTCGGCACCTCATTGAATCGTCCGAGCGAAACGACAATTCACCAAGCAAAATATTGAAAGGGTTCACCCATGAGAAAACTGTTCGTCGTAGTGTGTCTATTTTCCGCCCTTGTCGTCGCGTCGACGACGGCCTCCGCCGACTCGGTCTCGCTGACCAGCTTCGGATCGACCACGTGGGGGGGAATCCCCGCCGGTCCGTACACGGGTTCGCTCAACGGCAACCCGATCACGATGGTCTGCCTCAGCTTTGACCGGCACAACTCCATCGGCCAGACGTGGACCGCCACCGTCAACGGTCTAACGGCGGGCGGCGTCGCCAACTCGCTCTACGGGTCACAAGCTAACGCGCTGGTGAAGTATCAACAAGCCGCGTGGCTGTATGACCAAATGGTTGCTCAGCCGAATCAGGCCGGAGACATTCACGGGGCCATCTGGAACATCTTTAACGGGGTCATCACGCCCGACACGACGGCCTCTAACACGTGGCTGATGCAGGCACGGAATCAAACCTTCTCCGGCTATGACTTCAGCCGGTTCCGCATCATCACCCCCGACGTCCGCACGTACGCCGGGCCGCAGGAGTACCTCACGTCCGTGCCGGAACCAGCAACGATGCTGCTGCTCGGCACCGGCCTCATCGGATTGGCCTCCAAAGCCCGCCGCCGCCGCCGCGCCGGAGTTGATCGCGCGTCCGTCTAACGGCCTCCGCGTGATTCACAGCGACGCACATAACCGAGAGTTTAGTAGCCACACCTGGCCGCAGAAACGCTCTCAATTCTCTCCCCAAAACGGAAGCGCCCGCGAAGTCCAGTTAGACTTCGCG
>JACDEG010000634.1 GCA_013816505.1 Pyrinomonadaceae bacterium
AGCCTGACCACCGCATCGACCAGCACCACCGCCGCCGGCTCGCCACCCGACAAGACGTAATCGCCGATAGAGATTTCGTCCGTCGCCAGCATCTGCGAGACGCGCTCGTCGACGCCTTCGTAGCGCCCGCAGATGACAACGATCTGCTTTGACGCGGCCAGCCCGGCGGCAACAGCCTGCGTCAGCACGCGTCCCTGCGGCGAAAGCAACACGACGCGCGTGCCCGCCGCACTTAACTGACGGGCGTCACTTGCGCCTGCCAGACTCTCGACTGCCTCAAAGATCGGCCCCGGTTTGAGAATCATCCCGTCGCCGCCGCCGAACGGGCGGTCATCGACGATTTTGTGCTTGTCGCTTGTCCACCGGCGCAAATCGTGCGCCGCGACTTCGACCAGCCCCGCCGCCCGCGCCCGCCGCACGATTCCGTAATCGAAGACGGCGCCGAAGAAGTCGGGGAAGATCGTGATGATGTCGAAGCGCACCATGCAACTGACTCACTCAATCGTTGATCCGCTGAGACAGTGGACGGATCAATCAACGATCCAATTCCAACAACCCTTCGGGCGGGTCGATGCGGATCAAACGGCGCGCGACATCGATCTCGACGCAGATGCTTTCAACCAGTGGTATGAGATGCTCGTCCCGCTCTTGCCCGCCGTCGGGGCGGATGACAAGCACCGGCGCGCTCCCCCCGATGTGCAGCACTTCACGCACCGCTCCGACCTCGCCGCCCTCGACCATCTCCACGCGACAACCGGTTAACTGCCAGTCAAAGAACTCTCCTTCACTCAACTCGACGCATTCAGCTTCGGGCACCGCCAGATCGCAACTGACGAGCGCCTCAGACGCTTCGGGCGCGTCGTACCCGCCGAACTTCAGCACGATGCGCTCGCCGTGAAACCAATGTCCTTCGAGATTCAGCATGCGCCGCTCGCCGGCGGGCGTGACTGCGATCAACTCTTCCAGCCCGTCGAAGCGTTCGGGAAAGTCGGTCAGGAGTTCGGCCACGACCTCACCGCGCACCCCTCTCACTTTCACGACACGCGCGACGAACACCAAGTCATCCGCGTGATCGTCGACGGCGTTCGATTTCGGTGATGGCGGCGTGGGTGGTGGCGACGCGCCGTCTGCTTTGCGCCCTGCGGTCATTCGACGATCTCAAGGACGTAGCGCCGCCCGTGCTTGACGCCTCCGGCGTGCAGCAGCGAGCGCAGGGCGCGCACCGTCCGACCCTGCCGACCAATCACTTTTCCGACGTCGGGCGGTGCGACGCGCACCTCGATGATTGAGGTCGTTCGGTCGCGCTCCACCTCGCGGATGTCAACTGACTCTGCGTCGTCGACCAGCGCCTTGACGATCATCTCGACGGCTTCTCTCATCAACTCAGTTCCGGATTTCAACTTCCAATTCCGAAGCCGTGAGCCATTTTAAGACTTCGCCGCTTCGAAACCTGAAACACATCGCTTAAGCTTCCGGCTGCGCTTCGGGCTGCGGCTTCGGTTGCTTTCTGATTAACTGCTTGACCGTGTCGGTTGGCTGCGCGCCCTTGCTCATCCAGTAATCGACACGCTCCATGTCGAGGCGTACCTCCGCCGGGTTGCGGGTTGGATCGTAAAACCCGATATTCTCGACGTAAGCGCCGTCGCGCTTTGACAACTTCTCTTTGACCACGATGCGGTACGAGGGTTTTTTCTTCGCGCCCATCCGCATTAATCTAATTGCTAACAATTTTTCTCTCCTCTGAATCTGCGAGTCTTAAAGTTTTTAGTTATCGGTTTTCAGGGATTCGGTTTCAACTCAAAACCGAGTGCGAAAACTCATCTCTTTTTCTTATGCCGTGGCTTCTTTTTGAATTTCTTACGCGGGGCATTCGGCGCGGCGGGGAGACCGCCCCCGTTGCCTTCGGCGCCGCCATCGCCAATACCACCACCGCCGCCCATCATCGCGCCGATGTCAGGCATCCCCATCATACCCGCCATCTTGCGCATCATGCGTCCCTTCAAACCGCCACCGCCGCCAGACGCCGCGCCGCCGAACATGCCGGAACTCGACATCTGGCGCATCATCTGGCGCATCTCGACGTACTGCTTAATCAGCGCGTTGACTTCGGCGACGCTCGTCCCTGACCCGCGCGCGATACGGCGGCGGCGGTTGGCGTTCAGAATCCGATGATCGTCGCGCTCCCCGGCGGTCATCGAGTCGATAATCGCTTCGGTGCGCTTCAACTCCTGCTCCATCTGCGCCGACTGATCCTCGTCCAACTGTGGCAGGCCGATGCCGCCGAGCAGTTGATCCGGCAGCAGCTTCATGATCTTCGAGAACGAGCCGAGCTTTTTCACCTGACGCAATTGGTTGCGAAAGTCGTCGAGCGTGAACTCATTCTTCTGCAACTTCTTCAGTTGCTCTTCGGCCTCGGACTGATCGACCTTCGATTGCACTTCTTCGATCAACGACAGCACGTCGCCCATGCCAAGGATGCGTTGCGCGATGCGGTCAGGGTAAAACGGTTCGAGCGCGTCGTACTTTTCGCCGACGCCGACGAACTTGACGGGCTGCCCCGTCACCTGCTTGATCGAAAGCGCCGCGCCGCCGCGCGCATCGCCGTCCATCTTGGTCAGAACCACGCCAGTGATGCCGACCCGGCGGTGAAACTCCTCCGCCGAGCGCACCGCGTCCTGGCCCGTCATCGCATCGGCCACGAACAGCGTCTCGACGGGGCGAGTGTCGGCTTTGATCCTGACGAGTTCATCCATCAACTCTTCGTCGATGTGAAGGCGCCCCGCCGTGTCGATCAGCAGCGTGTCGTAGCCGGTCTGCTGCGCATGTTTGAAAGCTTCGCGCGCCAACTCGATGGGGTCGTTCGACTCCGGCTTCTCAAAGATCGCCTGCCCGGTCGCCTGCGCGATGACTCGCAACTGCTCGCGTGCCGCCGGGCGATTCACGTCCGTTGAAACGAGTAGCGGCTTGCGCTCCTGATTCTTATTGAGCCAACGCGCAATTTTCCCTGTCGAAGTCGTCTTGCCCGACCCCTGTAGGCCGACGATCATCACCACGTTCGGAATCGCTTTAGTGAAGACCAGACGCGACGACTGCCCGCCCAGCAGTTCGGCCAACTCGTCATAGACGATCTTGACGACCTGTTCCGAAGGCCTCAGTTCCTGCCACACCTGCTGCCCTTCAGCCTTCTCTTTGACGGAGGTGATAAAGTCCTTCGCAACCTTGTAGTTGACGTCCGCTTCGAGAAGCGCCAGGCGGATTTCGCGTAGCGCGGCATCGACGTGCTCGGGTGTCAGCACGCCTTCGCCGCGCAGATTCTTCAGCGTACGTTTTAGCTTGTCGGATAAAGACTCGAACATGATTCCTCAGACGGATCGGCGTACCCT
>JACDEG010000171.1 GCA_013816505.1 Pyrinomonadaceae bacterium
GGCGAGCGCGCCGCGTTGTATGTCGTGAGCTTTACTCGACGCTTGATGTAGGGGACTACTGCTGCTGCTGTGTGTGCTGTACATGGATCAACCTTTCTTCTTCGGATTAGCCGTGGTGATTGCCACAGACTTGAACTGGGGAACGCTTCCACCGCGAAGGGCAGTGGTAGATGTGCGGCGAGTAAGTAGCGAGTGACTCTTTCACCTCTCTCGCCGACTGTTGATGTTCAGAGTCGAGCTATTCAAGCGATATGCCACAGCATGAATAGTTGGTGATGCCGAGTCGTTAGCCTCCGTGTTGTGGCATCTGCGTTGCACACGCCGTCCGCGTGTCCGTCACTTGCCTGTTCAATCAACTTCGGCACATGAAGCCAAGAAACAATCGTCGAAACAATAGACTCCTCATCCGCCTCGCGCTCACGTCCGTCTGCGCTGTGTTCGTGCTCTCCGCTTTTCCCGCTCCGTCGGTTGGGCAAGTCGCCGCACGTCGCGCGCAACCTTCGATCCGCCAGCGCGCCGCTTACTACGAACCGCTGATCGCTGAGACGGCGGCGCGACGCGGCATCGATCCTCGACTGCTGTGGACAATCGCTTTCCTCGAATCGCGCTTCAACTCACGCGCCGTCAGTTACAAGGACGGAAGACCCTGCGCGTTCGGCTTGATGCAGTTGATACCGGCGACGGCGCGGCGCTTCGGCGTGAGCGACAGCTTCGACGCAAGGCAAAACTTGGACGGCGCGGCGCAATACCTGCGGATTTTGCTTGGCATGTTTGGTGGAGAAGTACATCTCGCGCTCGCCGGATACAACGCCGGCGAAGGGCGCGTGTTGCAGTACGGGCGGCGTGTCCCGCCGTTCGGCGAAACGCGGGAATATGTGCGGCTCGGACGCTACGTGCTCGCGCGCCTCGCGCAGTCGAATATCTTCGACGCAGGTCGAATCGCATCTCCGGTAAAGATTCCCGAAGCGAGAGAGATGGTGTTGCTCACCGCTGGGGTGCGTCAGCGTCGCGGCAAAGAAGCTGACGCGACGTTAATCGTAAACGTCGCTGGCGCGCCGCTGGTTAATCTCGCGCAAACGCGCAGTATTGACTTCGATGATGCGTCGGCGAGTGCCACGATTGATGAAGCTTTGTCGGCGGTGGCGGGTGAAGCGTCTTCACCCTCACCGGCGAGTACTGACCCCTCAAACGTGAAGACGATTCGCGTGACGCGATCCGTGACCTTCCCCTAAGCGTGCAGTCGGAATGCTGGCGCGGCTGCCGCCGATCTGATTGCACCGCTGCAATCTCAGTTGTTGCAGATGTCTTTCGGGAGAGTAATGCACGACCTTGTGGCGGCATTGGCATGTCCCTTGAGTTGAGCAGCCGCCTCAATCTGTTTCGTGAGTCAGTTTGTTTCATCGGTCGAGTGAAAGCGGGTAACAGCAGATGGACGACACGGAGAGTACGGACAATCGCAATGATGCGACTACTGATGATCGAGGAAAGGTGCTGCTGCTCCTGCGTACCGCGTGTCAGCAGTATGAGCTTCCCGGCGCGCGACCTTTCGACGTGGTGTTGCCGGAAGAGGTCATCAACGAACTCGGAGCCTTCGCCGTGCGGACGGTGATGGGCGCAGTGCTCGGCACGCCCGGCGTGCTCTACGCCTTGCTCGCGCGGACCATCGAAGGCAGCCGCACGCCGGTGTCGTCCGAGCTAGTCACACCCGACACAACGAATAACGACTCAGTGAATTAAGGATTCTCGTATGCAAAACGTCTCGACGCTCAATAATCAGAACGGCAACGGACACGGCACGCTCGACCTTGACGCACTTACGGAAGTTTCTACCGCCGCTGTCGCCGTGCAACCCGACAAGGAAGACAGGGGTGCTCCCGCGAGCAAACGTGGAGAGCGTGGAGACTCATCGCAACCGCCGCTCAGCCGCGACCCGCGCGACGTGGAGATGATCTACAAGTTGACGTGGCTGGCGACACTCCTCGCCCTGTTCCTGTTCGCTACCATCGGCGCGGCGTTCTACCTGTTCCACCGCGACCCCGATCTGATCGTCATCGACAACACGACCGGACAGCGGCTCGTGCTTAACAACCGCGAAGTAGGAACGACGCCGAACGTGCGAATCGGGAAAGACCGCTTGACCGACAACGACAAAAGGTACGTCGCCTCAGAGTTCGTCAAAGCCGTTTACAACATCAACCCGGTGACGCGCGAAGCTGACCTCGCCCGCGCGATGGAGATGATGTTGCCGTCGCGCGCCGAACAGTTTTCGGATTGGTTGAAGCAGCAGGGCGTGTTGCGCCGCGAGCGGCAGGAAGGCTACCAGGCGACGTGGACGCCGCAGGTTGTCGAGGTCGATCCGCGTGATCCGCTCGCGGTGCGGATCATCGGCGAGCAGCAACTCACGAAGTTCCCCAATGGTGTGATGCAGCGGGAGAACGTGCAATACAACTTAATCGTGCGGCTCAAGCCCGACCGTGCTAAACGCGACCCGCGCAACCTCAACTCCGGCTTTATCGTCGTCGAGTACACCGGCGACACCGTGAAGCCCGCTTCGTGAGTTGCTGCCCGTGCCGAACGGCTGACGGCAATCGTTTTCAACTGAGGAGGTCTCTTATGTTTCAACGCAGCACGAAAGTGACGCTCGCCGTAAGTTTTGCTCTGCTGATGGCTACTTCGGTTTCCGCGCAACGGGGCGCGGGCGTGTCACTTCGTAGCGGGCGACGTGCTCGCGCCGTCGCCGTAGGTAAAGCGCATCGCGCGACAACGCAGACGCGCACCGCGACAATCGCTCCTTCCAGTCTGTTGAGCGGCGTCATGGTGGTGAAGGTGACGCCCGACTTTAGCTCCATCATCCACCTCGGTCTCGCACAGGGCGGTGTTACTGTTGTTGAGTTCCCATCCACTGACTCGATCCACAGAGTCCACAACGCTAACGATGATTTGGTCACACCCGACTACACGAACAAGAACGTCAACGAGCCGCTCATCATCCGCCCCGGCAAAAGTTTTGTCGCGAATCGCTTTGGAGACTCGCAGGAAAACAAACTTACTGTGCAGATGGGAAGTGGCGTGTTTCTTACCTTCCTCATTCATCCGGTCATGACTATCTCGCAGAACGCCGACCGCGTGATGATCCGCTACGACCGCGCGGAGATGGTTGCCGCGCGTCGTAACGTCGGGCTACCCGTTGACTACAAACCCGTGCCTGAAGCGCCCGGCGTTCCGGGAAGAGCTGTCGAGCGTCGAGAGGAAGTGGCACAGGCGTCTTCTGCGTCGACCCCCGCCGCTGCCGGTCTCGCTCGCCCCGCAAGTTTTGTTACCGCCGGCGCGAGTTCGTCGGCTGTAACTGCGCGCACGTCAGCTTCGACCTCTCAAGCCGAGGCGGTCGAGCCTCCGACGACGCCCACGCCCGAAGTTGTGCAGGCAGTGCGTGATGCTTTAAGGCAGGCAACAAAGAGTAAAAAGAAATCATTCGGTCGCTTCACGCCGTCGCGTCACGGTCTGTCTCTCGCGGTAACTCCGGCGCGGGACATCAACGGGAGCACGCGCTTCATCCTCGTCGCCGTGCGTAACACGTTGAAGGAACTGGTGCGCCTCGTTTCGGGTCAGCCCGAACTGCTCGTCGAGACCGTTGATGAGAACAAGCGCCCGGTGCAGGCGGAGCGCGTGCGTAAAGTCTATTCGGAGACGACCGCGCCGAACGGAAACATGATCCTGCCGGGCGCGACCGTGTACTACGCCGTAGCATTTGAGCCGCTCGTGCTCGGCGTGCAACAACACTTCCGCGTCTCAGTCGCACAGGACACCGCCGCCGACGCGCCAGCTTTTCTGGACTTGACCGTGCTCACTCGTTAAACGGTGAAAACTCAGTGGGAGACAAGATAGTGAAACAAGACAATCACTCCGCCAAAGATGGTCACAGCAAAGTGCCGTCGTTCGCTGGTGCCGGAATCAGCGTCAAGGATTCCGCGTCAGGGTTCGGAAGTAACGCTCAAACCCAAGCGCGTGAGGTCGGTGATGACCCGGACGCCGACATCATACTCGAAGAAGAAATTGATCTCGCCGAAGAGAACAAGCGAGGACGGAGCCGCGCCGCGAAGTTCCTGATTCTGTTCCTCGGCGTCTCGCTGCTCGTCTTCGCGGCGGCGGGCGCGTGGTGGCTGACGATGACGGACGGCGGACGCAAAGAGCGTCAGGTCAACCACAACGAACGCGCGGCACGAGAGGACGCAGGCTCGGCGACCGCGCCGACCGATGAGCAGATCACGCAGGCAGCAATTGAGCGGATGCGCCAAGAGGCGCGCGGCACAACTGGCGCACAACAGTCGCCGCAGGTGACGAGTGAGTTCCCGCCGGTCGTGCAGCCGGGCACGGGTTCAAGGGTTCCGCAACCGGGCGAGGGTACGCCGGTCGTTCAACCCGGCATCGCGACCACCATTGACCAAGCGACTAACACGATAGGCACGAGAAACGATCCCGCGCGTGCGAATCAGTCTTCAACCTCCGATGCGGACCCAGCGTTTTCCACGCGCGGGGCGAACATGCCGTCGCGCCCCGCGTCGCAGCCGAACAAACAAGAGTCCGTCACCTTCAGCGAAGACACGTTCGCGCCCGCAGCACTCGCGCAGTTGATGCGCCCCGCTTCTGCCATCGCTCCCATCGAAGCGGTATCGCCCGCGACTGCGAGCACGCGGACGGCGAGCTTCACGGCTCCGACCAAACCGCCGTTCGGCGCGATGCTGCCAGTGCGTGCCCTCGGCGCGATCTACAGCTTACGGTCGGGGTCGCTCGCGCGCTTCGAGTTGACGCGCGACGTGGCAGGTCAAGGGTGGGCGATGCGACGCGGAACAACATTGGTCGCCACCTTGCGCGGCGCGCAACACGACCGCGCGTTCCTCTCGCTCGTCGGCTTTATTGACCCGGCGTCGGGTCGCCTCGTCAAACTCGGCGGCGACGTGCTCGGCACCGATGCGGGCGCGGGGCTGCCCGGCAAGCGCCGTCGTCTCGACAGCCGCTTCGCACGCGTGCTCGGACAGACGGTGTCCGGTGCGGTCGGCATCACGCAATCTGTCTTGGGGAGTCGAGGCGGCGGCACGACCGTCATCATGCCGCGCGCCTCGTCCGTGTACGGACCGGAACTCGCGGCGCTCGGTGGAACCGCACAGCGGCGTGAGTTTGTCGAGGTCGCGTCCGACACACGAGGGTTTGTGATGATTACCGACCTGCCGACTTCGATTAAAGGCGTGGACGCGCTTACCGAAATGCCGTCCGATGAACTGACCGCGCTGTTCGACGAGAGCGCGTCAGCCGCCTCTTTGAGCGAAGCCGAACTCGCCGACCTCTTCACGAACAGCTCTCCCGAACAGATACGTGAAGCTCTGCCGCGTATGACGCCGCAGATGCGGCGTGTCGCCGAGTCTTTCTTAAGGCAATCGGAGAAGTGAGATGCGCTGACGCAGACGAGCGTCGCGGACGAACGACCGCGCCCGACGGGGTGGCTGCCGTTGTGGGCAACGCTCTGTTCTGCCCTACATGTTCGGCTTGATGACTCTGCTATTGAGCCAAGCCTTTTACTTCTTCGGCAAGTAACTGAGTGACTTCCGCGTTCGAGAATCTGCGATGCACTTAACCGATCCCGATAAGCCGACGATTGACCCCGCGCTCTTTATCGGTGAGCACGGGCGCGACGCTTTCGCCGACCTCCTGCGCGAGCGCGCCGGTTATGTTCCGCAACTCCGCCCGCTCAACGCCTTCGTCGAGGCGATGGAGAGCGGAAAGCCCTTGCTCGCCGAAGGTGATCGCGGCTGCGGCAAGACCGCGTTCGGCGAAGCGGTCGCCCTCGCCTGCAACATGCCGTTCTTCTACCTCCAGTGCATCGACGGTTTAGAGATTGATGACGTGCTCTTCGCGTGGGACGAAAGCGAGCAGGAGCGCGTCGAACACGAAGCGTTGGAAGACGGTATGAGCCGCGCGGACGCCCGCGCGCTCCGGTGGACGGTGCGATGTCTTTTGATGGGCGAGTTCCTCGCAGCTTTCCACTACGCAGCGACCACGGACGAGCGCCGCCCGATGCTCCACGTCGATGAGGTGGATAAGTTCAAGCACTCGCTCCAGAACATGCTGCTGCAACCCTTAGCGCGCGGCTACGGGGACGTTCCGCGTTTGCAGCCGGATAGCAGGGTCGGCGTGACGAACCCGGAGGTGACGCTCCCCGTGATCTTCCTGACCTCGAACAATCTCGACTACGGCGTGTCGTCGCCGCTTCGTTCGCGCTGCCTCTACACGTGGTTCAACAACCCGACTCCTGCTGAAGAGGTACGCATCCTGCGCGAACAGGTGCCGGACGCTACCCCCGCGTTGCTCGCCGCGACGGTGAAGATGATCCGCTACATACGCGGCATGGGGAGCGTCGCCGACAAGCCTTCGCTGCGCGAATCCATCTCGTTCATGGAGTCCGCCGCACGCAAAAGGTTCAACACGATCAATGCCGCGCTCGTCGAGCGGCAGATTTCGCACCTCGCGCGTAATAAGGACGATCAGACCAACATCCTGCGCGCCGGTGCCGCGATTGAGAACATCGTCGCCTTAAAGGATGCGGAAGTCGAGCGGCAAGTCCGCGACGCTGCGAATGCGAAAACTTGGACGCTGCAAGCCGCTGCCTAACACTCTATGAAACGCAAAAACTTTGATGTTTACAAACGCAAACTCCGGCGCGTGCCGCCCCTCGCCGTCGTCCTGTGCGTAGCGCTCTTCGTTGTCGGTCTGCCTTTCGTCGTCCGGTTACTGACAGTCGAGCGCGTCGTGGCGCACGTTAATTTCGACGAGACGAACATGCGCCGCGACAATCGCGGTCGTTCTGTCGCGCTCCCTTCCTCCGGCAAACTCGCCGACGGTGTGATGTACCGCACGGCTGACCGGACGCGCGACGCCACATCGCTTGCGCTCGCGTTGGGTTTATCACGCATGAGCGACTACGCCAGCGGTCGCCCCGCGCCCGCATCGGTTGACGATTTGCTGCGGCAGGTGGCGGAGCGTGGGTTGATGCCGCCCGGTTTGAGTCTTCCTCCCGAAGCTGGACGAGAATCTTCGGGCGTGGTGGCGAGCGAACGTGCAACGATTTATGTGCGCTACCGGGTCGCGCCATTCGGCGTCGAGATCGTGTCAGTCGGGAGCACGCGAGGGGATGGCACGGCGCTGCTCGTTCGCTTGCCGAGCGAAGCCGCCCCACGCGCGAGTAAATCTTCACTCGACGGTGAAGACGAAGCGGCGGGCGTTTCGCTGTTTATATCCACGACGATTAGCCGAGTGGAAGTGCCGCCTCCCTTCTGCTCGGTGGCGGACATGGACGCGCGCGGGTGGACGCTTGAACCGGCGCGCGAAGTCGCCGTCGCCCCATCTCGCTTCGCCGAGTTGCAGCAGTGGTTGCGGCGTAGTCGCTAGTTACGGGGAAGACCGCTTTATGTCTCTCGACAGCTTCGCCCGCCGCATCGACGCCCGCTTCAACTTGCCCCGGCGCGCCGACTCTCAGCACCACAGTTCCTACCGCGCATGTATCAATGTCCTCGGCGCGTTCCTCGAATCGACGGTGGTTGCGATCTGCGGCATCGCCTCCGTTGTACTGCTGTGGCTGATCGGCGGCTGGCTCGTGCTCAGCACAGAGATGTGGCTCGTCGTGGCGCTGGTGATGGGGGTCGTAATCGTCCTCGCGTTCGCCGAAGCGACCGATGTGTGGCTCTCGTTTAACCGCTTCTTCTCGCGTGAGACTTACGGCGACGCGCGCTGGGCGACGCGCGCCGATTTGAAGGATGCGGGTCTCGTGCGCCCGAAGACGGAAGAATCGTTCGCGCCGGGAGACCGCTTCTGGTATCTGGCGTGGCGTGCGTTGCGGTGGACGCGCGAAAAATACGAACCTGATCCGAGACTGCCGCCCGCGATCCGCATCGGCAGTTTCGACTTCTTCCACGACCTCGTGATGAGCGTCGAAGAGTTCGCCAACCACCTTGAGTTTTTCGGACCGCCGAAATCGGGGAAGAGCGCGTCGTTCTTCATGAGCGTCGCCCGGCAGTGGGCGCGCTTCGGCTCGGCGATCCTGCTCGACACGAAACGCGAACTCTTCAAATACACCGCGCGCTACTATCGTGAGACGTACCTGCTCGACCTCATCAACCCGGCTTACTCCGACCGGCTCGGATTTATGGCGGCGTGCAAAGGCGACGCCGAGTACGCTTCGGCGGTCGCAAACATCATCGTCGGCTTGAACAACAACCGTCACACGCCACAGAACAACGAGAACAAGTTTTGGAGAGAGGCGGCGACGGCGCTCCTCAAATCCATGCTGCTCTACGTCTCGTCGATTACGGAGCGCCCGCACCCGGCGATGATCCTTGAGTTCATCGCCGCGCGCGAGGTCACCCGGGAGAAAGGTGAAGTCGTCTTCGACTCGCTTGACGAGGCGCTCGGCGGCGCGCGGGACAAAGACGTGCGACAGGCTTACGGCATCTTCCGCCAACAGGACGAGCGGCTGAAGGCGAGCGTCATCATCAGCATGACAACCATCCTCGAAGCCTTCAGCACGCCGCACGCGATGTCGGTGCTCTCCCCGCCGACAAAGGAAGAGCGCGACGCGGGCGTGCGCGAGATTGACATGAACGCCCTGCGCCGGCGCGGTCATGCCGTTTACGTCGTCGTGCCCGAAGGCGAAGCCTCACGCTTGCAGCCGGTGCTTTCGACAATCTTCGGACTCGCCTCGCTCTACCTGCGTAAGACCGGCGACCCTGACGACGCGGCGTACTGCTTAATTCAGATGGATGAAGCGGGTAATGTCCCGCCGCCGTCGCTCTCGGAAGATGTCAACGTCGGGCGCGGGCGGAAGATGTGCTACATGCTCGGCTACCAGAACAAGCGTCAGCCCGATAAGCAGATGGGCGAGGCTGAAGCCGATACGGTAAACGAATCAATCGGCGCGACATTCTTTCTGCCCGGCTGCAAAGCGAAGACGGCACGCTACGCGGTGGAGTTGCTCGGCAAGACGACGACTTTGCAGAAAAGCAACACGGACGCGGTTGACGACCGCATCGACAACGAGCGGTTGACGGAGATCGGGCGGCAGATGATGGACGAGACGAGCGTCCGGCAGATGCTCAGGCACGTGCAGGCAATCGCCATCATCGGCACCGCGCCGCCGATCCGATTCATGTTCCCGCCGGACGCGAAAGTTGTTGACCGGCGGAAGACTTTGCCGACGCGACGAGTGATCGCCGCGCCGCCGCTGCTCCTACCATCACCGACTTCGCAGCAGCAGCAATCACTCACGCCGCCCACATCGTCGCCGCCGACAGCGACGCGCGACCGCGTTGATCGTGAAGACGAGAGCGTTGATGTAAGCGGTGAACGGGAAGCCTCGCACGAAGCGAAACCGAGACGAGCCCGGCGGGCGCGCATCGTAAGGATTGAGAACGTGGAACAGACTGATTTGGTCGAGGTGGCTGCGGGCGGTGAGTGATGATTAAAGGCAAACTCAAGATTACGCATATCGTTCTCGGCGTACTCGTCGTTGCTGCGACCGCCGCCTTCATCGTCTCAGGTGTGTGGGCGTCGCAACAGGAAGCCGCTGAACTCCCGCAAATCGGATTGAACCGCGTCGTCAAAGATTTACGCCTCTACCACAAGAAGTTCGGTCGGTTCCCTGCGACGTTCCAAGACATACAAGTTCGCGTTCGCAAGAGACCGTCCTCCGACAGACTCGGAGACGCCGGACGTTCCTTCACGAAAGACAACTACTATTACCTGCTCTCCGCCGTCGATCCGCACGCCGCGACCCTGTGGGCAATTCCCATAGGCGATAAGTACAAAGAAGGCACGAGTTACTTCATCGTTGTGCGACCGACAACCGTCGAGCAGTGGAAGGGCGCGGCGCTCGACATAGACGAAATTGCGCTGCTCCGAGGGAACCCGACGCCCGCGCAGCTCGCGCACACGGGGCTGACCAAACAGCCGACGCCTGCGCTGAAGAAACGCGGCGGGCTGTTCTCTTTCTAGCTCGGGGCGCGCCCACAACGAGAGGCAGGGGGTGGATGAAAGTTTCGGAAGACAGAATGCACAGGCTCGCCGAAGCCGCACGCGATTCCGGGATGAGGATTAACGAGGAAGCCCGGCAGTTGGTTGAAGAGGGGCAGTCGGCGGACTTCTACCGTGGCTACGTCAGTGGTGTTGCCGGCATTGTTACGCTCTGCCGTTGCTTTCTGAAGAGTGTCGGCGAAGCGGTTGACGCCGACCTACGGCACGGGCACGGTGTAGAAACGGCAGTAATCGAACACTCGATAATAGAAGTAGTGGAGCTTATGACGATGCACATGGCTGCGCCAGCAGCGGCGGCAGCCGAACGATACCTGCAAGCTCGCAATCAGAACCGCTGAGGAGGGGGCTTCACAAAACGGTGCTACTCGGTGGCGATCATTACGTCGCTCGCCTTGACGACCGCGCACACCTCTTTGCATTCCGACAAGTTTAGTTTTTCGGCAGACTGCTTGGTGATGATCGAGACTACTTCCGCCCCGCCCGACAACTCAACCGTCACCTCCGTGTTAACCGCCCCGTGAACGATGCTTTTGATTCTGCCTTTTAATGTGTTACGCGCGCTGATCTCCATTTGAACCTCCCGTCTCGACTTTTTCCATTTTTACACGGCTGGTGCTCGTATATCATCGCGGGGTGCTAATAGACATCTTCTCACCTCGATACGATGCCGCCGAGCGACACCAGATTGATGTACGCGCGCCGGCGGAGCAAGTGTACCGAGCAATTCGCGCGTTGGTGCGCCAAGCGAAGCTTGGTGCTTCTGGTAGGGTGAGAGTCCCTACTGAGTAAGGTTTAACCAACCACTCATACCGAGTGTTGCAGCTATAAAGGAGGGAACTACCTGAAGCCGGGACACATTTCATAAACATGCCTCCAGATTGAGTTTAAGACTACAATCAAGCAACTCCCAGAGGCTTGTTTGCTGTTTGAGCA
>JACDEG010000172.1 GCA_013816505.1 Pyrinomonadaceae bacterium
GGGTTATTCCGTTAACGCATGTTGCAAGCAAAGGGTTTGCGGTTTGATTACCCCCAGTAACTGACCGATTACCTACGTATGACCACACAACATAAGCAATTAGCTTCAGGGCAATGTAAATGAACAAAATGTCCATCTAGGTACTGCTTCTTCAACGCACCCTCTAAATCCTTCTAGCCAGCCAACGCCACAACTTTCTCGGCAGCATCCTTCATACCGTTTGCGACGGTGAAGTTCATGCCGGACTCGCGGATCACGCGCTGCCCTTCTTCAACGTTGGTGCCTTCGAGCCGCACGACGACCGGGACTTTGATGCCGAGGTTCTGCGCCGCGCCGACCACGCCGCGCGCTACCATGTCACAGCGCACGATGCCGCCGAAGATATTAATCAGAACGGCCCGCACATTCTCGTCGCCGAGCAGGATTTTGAAGGCCGCTTCGACGCGCTGCTGCGATGCGCCGCCGCCGACATCAAGGAAGTTGGCCGGCTCTCCGCCCGCCAGCTTGATGATGTCCATCGTTGCCATCGCGAGGCCCGCGCCGTTGACCATGCACGCGATGTTGCCGTCGAGCTTGATATAGTTCAAATCAAACTTCGACGCCTCGATCTCCAAAGGCTCTTCTTCGTTTAAGTCGCGCAACTCCGTGTAGTCCGGGTGGCGAAACATCGCGTTGTCGTCGAAGTTCACCTTCGCATCAAGGGCAATCAGGCGCTCATCCTTCGTCAGCAGAAACGGGTTGATCTCCAACAGCGACGCGTCCATCTGCTCATAGGCGGTGTAGAGCGACTGCATAAATTTCGCCGCCTGATTCACGAGTTGAGCGGGGATACCTAAACCGAACGCCAGCTTGCGCGCCTGGAACGGACGGAAGCCGACCGCCGGATCAACCGTCTCTTTGAGAATCTTTTCGGGCGTGTGCGCGGCGACCTCTTCGATATCCATCCCGCCCGCCGACGACGCCATAAAAACCGGGCGTCCCGTCACGCGGTCGAGCACGATGCCGAGGTAAAATTCCTTGTCTATCGGCAGACCCTCTTCGACCAACAGCACGCGCACCTCGCGCCCTTCGGGGCCGGTCTGGTGAGTGACGAGTTGCATGCCGAGTATGTTTTCGGCAACCTCGCGCGCCTCTTCGGGACTTTTCGCTAACTTCACGCCGCCGCCTTTGCCGCGCCCGCCCGCGTGAATCTGCGCCTTGACGACGACCACCTCCGTGCCTAATTCTTTCGCCGCGTTGAAAGCCTCCTCAGCGGTGCGCGCGACGATCCCGCGCGGTACGGGGACGCCGTACTTTTTCAAAAGCTCTTTACCCTGATACTCATGAATCTTCATCCGTAACCCCACACGATTGGCTTGTCCCAACCGGAAAATTTAGTTTCGATTTAGAGCGCGAGGAGTGTAGCCGCACGACGCGCGGCACTGCAAGCCACGACCTTTCCAAGAGCTTTGCCCGGACGCTATCAAAGCGTAAGTTGCTGGCTATCGACTTCAAGAAAAAGGATGAGCCACGAATGACACGAATGAAATATCTGACCGGGAAGGCATGTCACCGAATCATCGCACTCGGTGCTCCGCGTGACTTGCTGCCAATGAATTGATTCGTGTCATTCGTGGCGAAATGTTTTTTCTTATAATCTATAGCAAGACAGGCTAATTTCTATTCACCCATCATCAAACTTGAGGCACACATTCAGGAGACTTTTCGATGAACGAAGTTACCGTCACATCTCTTACCAATCTGCGGAACGAAGTCAGCTACGGTGTCGGCAAAGTATTTATCACGGATGAGCCGTCCGCGCTCGGCGGTGAAGATGCCGGCCCCGACCCATACACAATGCTGCTCGGCGCGCTCGGCAGTTGCATCTCGATGACGATTATGCTGTATGCGCGCCGCAAAGTCTGGCCGCTCGAACGCGTGACGGTGCGTCTGCGTCAGCAGAGGCTCCACGCCAAAGACTGCACCGAGTGTGAGATGACCACCGACGGCTTCGTTCAACGCATCGAGCGCACCGTCACCTTCGAAGGCAACCTCTCCGACGAGCAACGCGCGCGCTTGCAGGAGATCGCCCACAAATGTCCGGTGCATAAAACACTAATGTCGGAGATAGTGATTGTTGACGGTTGAAGTGTCGTCCGCGCCCGATTGAGAACGGGCGGGCTGCTGGCCGGGATAAGCTGCCTATAAAAAATGAAGAGGCTTGCTACTTCTTTCGAGCAGCAAGCCTCTTCAGTCGTTGGTCGGGATGCCGAGATTTGAACTCGGGGCCTCACCCACCCCAAGGGTGCGCGCTACCAGGCTGCGCCACATCCCGTCAAAACACACGGTAAGTATCTCTGGAAAAGATTATTTGTCAAATCCGCCGGACTCACGCCGCGTAAGGTTCAACTTCGCGAGCTAACGAACAGATAAGGCTACCTACGGCGCGTGCCGGGCAAGTCGTCGTCGACATCGAGCAGCGTCAACAGGTCACGCAAGTCCTGCCGTAACCGGCGCAGAGCCAGACGCCGCTCGCCCGACAGTGGCACGTCGTCGTCCGCAGACGTGACCGTTTCATCGAAGCTCGCGCGCGGTTGAGCAACCAGCGGAGCGGTCGCGGGGGTTGAAGAGAGCGACGCCGAAACGCTCGACGAAGATGATAACAGCGGCGCAGCGGTGGACGGCCCACTCATCTCCGGGGTGACGACTTTT
The DNA here is from genome assembly GCA_013816505.1 of Pyrinomonadaceae bacterium. Classification (GTDB taxonomy): domain Bacteria; phylum Acidobacteriota; class Blastocatellia; order Pyrinomonadales; family Pyrinomonadaceae; genus JACDEG01. The sequence continues at coordinate 2,692 of JACDEG010000172.1, forward strand.
AGTTTGCTTGCGCCGCGCAGTTCGCCGGTAAGCTTCTTTTTCGCCCCGGCGATGGTGTACTGGTCTTCGTAAAGCAGTTCTTTAATCCGCAGCACCATCTCGACATCACGCTTGCGGTAAGTGCGCTGACCGGCGCGGTTCTTCTGTGGCGCGAGCATCGGAAACTCCGACTCCCAGTAGCGCAGCACGTGTGCCTGCACGTCAGTGATTTCGCACACCTCGCCGATCTTGAAGAACAGCTTTTCAGGAATGAAGACAGCCGCTCGGTTCATGGTTTTTTCGTGATCCTCACCGGGTCCGAGCCGATGTTACCAACGCGCAAAGTCTGTCTTTGGACGCTCAGAACCGCCTCAGGGCAAGGTGGTTAGAATGAAGCGGGGCCATGTTACTCCGCGCTCGTAAACCGTGTCAATCTCGTTGTTAAACGGCGGATGGGGCTAAAGTCAGGCAGTGCGTGGAACTTCGGGGAGTTGGTTTTCGATTTCACGGAGCGCTCTTCTGACACGTCACCGCGAGAAGTGGGAACTTCAAGGTGACGTGGGTTCAGTCCGAGACAGGCTTTAATTGAATCAGACGATTGACCGAGTCGAACGTGATTTGAAAGGGACGTAACGCATCGCGGCCAAGCAGAATCGGCGTTTCGGCTTCTACCCCCAGTAGCAAATCTGTCGGCACATGGCGCAGGGCAAGCGCCCCGATGAAAACCGTCGCGGGTCTGATGCGACGGGCGCGAACTGCGGCCCCGGTGAAATCTCGGCTGTCGTCCTTCCGACCACTCTCGTCAGGCGATACCGGAACAGCGATCCGCAGCGCCCGCGCCGCAGTCTCGCTGACCGCCAAACCAAGTCCGGAACCGGTGTCGAGCAACGCACGCCGCCCTCCTTCGATCATCACGAAGGGTCGGCGTCCGCGAGTTTCACGCAACCACGGGACGATCACGCCATCACCCGCCTCGCCATCGATGTGTAGAGGGCTGCGGCTCGGATCAAATGCGCTCAACACTCCCGCCGAGATATTTATCACATAGCCGAAGGGCCGAAAGGCTTCAGTCGGGTCGAGCACGCCATCAATGCCCGGCGGCAATTCATCCACGACTATCACCGCCCCGCCCGGTGTGAGGCGGTTATGCCGATCCCCGATAGCCAACTCGCGCAGAGTAGCTTTTCGACCAACGGTGCGGTCCGCGCTGCTTAGTCCACGGATCTCGAATGTTTCGGAATTAATGACGGAGACTTGCGCATCGGCGGCGACGCGCCGAGAAAGAATTGTCGCCCCTGCCCCGGTATCAATCGCAAACGTGTAGGCACCCATCCTGTTGATCCACATTTTGACTAACAGGCCGCGCCCCTCGACTTCGCGGAACCGCACGGTGCGTGGCACCACGGCGTTCACTCTTGTTGCCGCACCTTTGACTGATGAGGACTGGGCGGTGATGTGCATCGGGATCGTACTGCCGCCGCCCGCCGACTTTGGAGCACGCGAAAAGGCAGCCGCACCGCCCGGTGAAGCTGCCCATAACGCGAACAATAAAATGAAGAACGCGGTCGAAGGTTGGTTTATTTTCACTTGCCTTAAGCCGCGTTTCTTCATCATTCAGACATCGGTATGGAACTGCTCTGTCGGTCTGCCTTGTTAGTACTGACGATTCTTCTTCCGCAGTTTGTAAGTGTAGAGGGCCGAACCGCCACCGCCGGCCAGCGCGCCAATCGCCGCGCCCTTTTTGCCGCCGACCAAACCGCCGATGGCCGCGCCACCACCAGCACCCATCGCGACGGTCAGCTTGTCGCGGTGCTTCTGCCAGAACGAGCGTTCGCGGGGTTGTCTGTAGTCGTAGTAAACCCGCCGTGAGTTGTCGCTGCGACGTGCGCGGCGATTGTTGCGGTACACGACCCGCGTCGCCGGCCCAACGCTTGAACGCGAAACGCTGTGCCGATCATCACGCGCTGTCAGCAACTCTTCGTCACGCGCCGCGCGAACGCCTTCGGTGAACCCCTGACGATAAGCCGATTTCTCGTCCGTCAACGCCGGGTCGAATTGCGCATTCTGTCCGGCGTCGGCCAGCAAAGTCTGGTCGGTTGTAGCCGGCGCGGTGACCAGAGAGTTGTGTGCCGGCGCCACGGGAACTAATTGCTTGGCAGCGGTCGCCGTCGCCACGTCCTCGGTTTTGGCCGGGCGCATCATAAATGCTCCTGCCGATCCACCCAGCAGAGCGGCTACCAGCGCGACCGGTAATATCTTATTGTTCAAGTCCATTTGATTTGATTCTCCTTACGAAATCTTTCGAGAGACTACAGTGACTTAGCAATCGGCGTTCCGCACGTTCTGATCATTACCGTGCGCCGTAGCACATGCTACTTGTGAATGCAGAATAGAAACGTTTTCCGCGTTCGGGCATGAACTTGCAGAAGCCGGTGTCATAAAATCACAACATTGATGCTCAATCGCGATCCGCAGTCCCGCGGCGTCGATACACTATTTCGACACCCCGCAACACCATATCCTCACGCTGCTTCTGCACCATTGCTACATTTCATGTCGGTTGGACGCGCTGTTCTGCGCGGGCTATACTTCAGAGCAACTCTTCCTCGAAACTCCTGGAGGCTAACTTTAATACTGTGTCCACATCTCAATCCGTCTTTCGGCTCGCCAAGCGCCTCGAACGAGTCGGCTTTTCCGATATCGTAAACATCCGCAACCGCATTATGGAGTTACGCGCGTCGGGGGCGAGCGTCTATCAATTTGAAGGCGGCGAACCTTTCCTCAACACGCCTGAATCGATCAAACAGGCAATGACGCGGGCGCTGCTTGAGAACAAAACGCGCTACGCCCCATCGTCCGGCATCGCCGAGTTGCGCGCCGCGTTGGCCGCCAAGGTGCGAGTGCGGAATCTGATCCCGGCGCGCGACGAAGACCTGATCGTGATGAATGGCGGGATGCATGGGCTGTTCGGCGCTTTCCAATCGACGGTTAATCCGGGCGACGAAGTGCTGGTCTTCTCACCGTTCTGGACGCCGATTAAAGATTTGATCGCCCACTGCGAAGGCACGACCGTGCTCGTCCCGACGACGGATGCGCGCCGCGACGGTCTCGGGCAAACCCTGGCGCGTCATACGACCGCGCGCACGCGCGCCATCTATTACAACACGCCGCAGAACCCTTCGGGCGTGGTCTTCACGCGCGCCGAGGCCGAGACAGTCGCCCGCTTCGCACGCGAACGGAACCTGATCGTGATCGCGGACGAAGCTTACGAAGACCTCGTCTACGACGGCGAGCATGTCTCCATCGCCTCGCTCGAAGGAATGATCGAACGCACCATCACGACCTTTACGCTCTCCAAGTCTTATGCGATGACGGGCTGGCGCATGGGCTACGTGGTCGCCGCCGAGCCGTGGATGACGGGACTGCGGAAGACGCTGCTCTATTCGACGAACGGGGTGTCGACGCCTTCGCAGTGGGCGGCGCTCGCTGCGTTCACAGAGGCTTCGTCCTTACTGGCGACGGCGCGCGAAGCGTATCGCGCGCGGCGCGATTTGTTGATTGCCGGACTCAACGACATCGGCCTGCGGTGCCTGCCTCCGGCCGGGGCTTTTTACGCCTTCCCAGACGTCACGCGCATCCACAAACTGAGTCGCGCGGCGGCGGAAATCCTGCTCGACCGCGCGCAGGTCGCAACCGTCCCCGGCATCGTCTTCGGCGAGCACGGTGAGAGCCACCTCCGCTTCTCTTTTTCCACCTCCATCGAAGTAATCGAAGCCGGGCTTGATTCCATGCGCCGACGACTCTAAGGGACTCTTAAGGGATGAGGGATGAGGGATGAGGGATGAGTCAGATGGTGCTGAGCAAATAGGTAGCACCGATCTTCTTCCATCCCGCCGCAGTCCCGCTGCCGCGTCACGCAGCGAGTTTGACTTCATCAACAAAGTGCGCCACCGCGCACATCAAACAAATCCGGCACTCAATACTTCCTCTTCATCCCTCATCCCTCATCCTTCATCCCTTAGTTTAGGTATTGGGGACGATGCCGCGGTGACGCGCGCGCGGCGCGGGCATGACACGCTCATCACCACTGATCTGCTCGTCGAAGACATTGATTTCCGCCGCGACTGGATGCCGCCGCAGATGCTCGGCCACAAGGCACTCGCGGTCTCTCTCTCCGACATCGCGGCGATGGGGGCGCGGCCACGTTGGGCGTTGCTGTCCGTTGGAGTTCCGGAAGAGGTCTGGCGCGGGCGCTTTGTGGATGAGTTCTACAAAGGGTTCTTCGCGCTGGCCGACGAGTGTGGGGTGACGCTGATCGGCGGCGACGTATCGCGCACGACGAACCGCGTCGTGATTGATTCGATTGTGCTCGGCGAAGCGAAACGCAATCGCGCCGTTCTACGTTCCGGCGCGAGCCCCGGCGACCGCATCTTCGTCACCGGCGCGCTCGGCGGCTCGGCGGCGGGCCTGCAACTACTCGAAGGCGGCGCACGGCTACCGAAGAACGCGGTTCGTCGGACTCGCTTCAGTGCGACTGAGCAATTGATGCTCCGACACCTGCGTCCATCGGCTCGACTCGCGTGGGGTCAGTTTCTCGGCGAGAAGCGTCTGGCGACGGCGATGATTGATCTCAGTGACGGACTATCGTCCGACCTTGCGCACCTGTGTCGTGAAAGCGGCGTCGGCGCAAACATTGATGCTTCGCGGATACCGATTGACCCGTTGATTGAACGCCGCGGCGAGCAAGTTGACGACGTGCTTTCTTCACACGCGGGCGACGCATTCACGCTCGCCCTCGGCGGCGGCGAAGATTACGAGTTGCTGTTCACCGTCAGTCCGAAAAACGCCGCGCGTGTGCCGGACGAAATTGATGGTGTAGCAGCGACGTACATCGGCGACGTGACCGACGAGAAAGGGCGTGTGCTGTTAATCGCAGGCCGGCGCCGGCGCACGCTGAAGTCGTCGGGGTTCACCCATTTTAAGCGCGCTCGCCGAAAATGAAGCACTTCGTCGGCTGCCTTTTTTTACATTCTGATGTTCCTGTTTGACTCGCTGCCCATCCTTGCCTAGACTCTCTATTCAGGCTGTGACTTGTTCGCCGTCCGTTCATTAATTCGGAAACAACTCGTCACGGCGCGTATCTACCTTTTCAGTCCGCTGGCACAGAGTGGGATCAACCTCCGGTTTTTTTTGAAGGGAGTTATCGCAACATGCTTCGCACCATCGTCCGCCTCGTCGTCGCCCTGCTCACGTTCGCGATTGGCGTCTCTGCCAGTGCGGTCTGGGCATTATTTAGTCCCAACCAAATGTCGGCATCATCCGTGAAAGCGCCGGTGCTAACTTTAGAGGCTCCGAAAAGGAGTGGGTACAGAACAAGAGCGTTTCTTGCTGCGCCGCCACCACCACCCCCGATGCCGGCGACGCCTTTGCCCAACAGCATGTTAGTGCAGGGCGGTGTCCTGAACGGCAAAGCGATCAGCAAGCCACAACCGGCCTATCCGCCGATTGCCAAGGCCGCCCGCGCGTCGGGCACGGTCACGGTGCAGATTGTGGTCAACGAAGACGGGAACGTGCTGTCAGCCGACGCCGTCAGCGGCCACCCATTGTTGCAGCGGGCGTCGATCGAAGCGGCGCGGCAAGCTCGTTTCTCTCCGACCAAACTTTCCGGACAACCGGTCAAAGTCTCTGGCGTGGTGACATACAACTTCATCTTGCAGTAAGCGCACTCAAGGCAGACCGCAAGCAGAGCTAAATTGCGATGACGTGCGCGCCGCGATGACGGGTGCGCCGCACCGGTTGTCAGTCGCATGTCGTCGGCCTGATGTCCGCGAGTCAACGAATGCTGAGATTTCACAACACGCTTTCCGGCCAACTCGAAGAGTTTCGCCCCTTGCGCGAGGGTGAAGTAAAATTCTACTTCTGCGGCCCGACCGTCTGGGACTACGCGCACATCGGAAACTTCCGCTCAATCGGCGTGTTCGGCGACACGCTGCGCCGCTACCTCAAATTCAAAGGCTACCGCGTCACGCACGTGATGAACGTCACTGACGTTGACGACCGCATCATCGAACGCTCGCAGCAGGCCGGACTCTCGCTCAATGATTACACCGCGAAGTATATCGACGCGCTGTGGGAAGACTTCGACGCGCTCGGTTGCGAGCGCCCCGACATCGTGCCGCGCGCGACCGATCACATCCCGGAGATGGTCGCGCTGATCGACCGTCTGACCGAGGGCGGCCACGCCTACCGTTCCGACGATTCAATATATTTCCGCATCACCTCGTTTCCAGACTACGGCAAACTCTCGAAGATCAACTTCGCGGGCAACATCGCCGGCGCGAGCGAGCGCATCGACACCGATAAGTATGACAAGGAAGACGCGCGGGATTTCGCGCTGTGGAAGTCGGCCAGGTCGCCGGACGAAGCGGCGTGGGATGCACACATCGGACGTGGCCGCCCCGGCTGGCACATCGAGTGCTCCGCGATGTCGATGAAGTACCTCGGCGAGACGTTCGACATCCACGCCGGCGGCATTGACCTCGTCTTCCCACACCACGAAAACGAAATCGCGCAGAGCGAGGCCGCGACCGGCAAACCTTTCGCCAGGTATTGGCTGCACGCCGAACATCTCAAGGTCGAAGGCGAAACGATGTCGAAGTCGAAGGGCAACTACTTTACGTTCCGCGATCTGGTGGGGCGCGGCTTCGACCCGGTCGCGATTCGTTACGCGCTGCTGAGCGTACCATTCCGCAAGCAACTAAACTTCACGCTCGATGATTTGCGTGGGCACGAAAAAACGGTTGTGTCGCTTCGCGATTTCCGCGCGCGCCTCATTGAAGCGCGCACCGAGCCGGGGACGAATCCCGTGATGCGCGCGGCGGCGGCGCGTGCCCTCGAAGAGTTCGAAAGCGGGCTTGACGATGACCTCAACACTTCGGTCGCGCTCGCCGCGATTCACAATCTGAAGCGCGAGGTGAACAAGGCGCTCGACTCTTGCGAGATGTACGAAGATGACCGCGTTGACATCCTCAACCTGATCGCGCGTTTCGATTCAGTGCTGAACATCTTCGGCATGCCGGAACGCGGACTGCTCGACGCTGAGATTCAGACGTTGATTGACGAACGTCAGGAAGCGCGCCGCCGCCGCGACTTCGCGCGCGCCGACGAGGTGCGCGACCAACTCCTCGCCCGCGGCATTATCCTCGAAGACACACGCGACGGCGTGCGCTGGAAACGGCGCGGGGCATAGGGTACTATCGGCGACAAGCGGCGCGCGGTGTATGACAAGAGAATGTCTCCCTGCAACTAATTGCCCGTCCCTGACTGTCGGTTTATCCATTATGCTTTTCATCCAAATGACACACTTTCGTCCCCTCGAAGCGCGAGCCGACATCTTCGCCGGCTAGCGTTCTTCATTTCGCTGGTCGTTCCCGCCTATCCTTTTTCAATTAAACTTTTACTCCTCGCCTTGTTTCATCAGGAGATTTTTCCATGTCCACAATTGCGCCACCTAAAAAACCGGAAATCAAAACCGCGCTGCCCGGCCCGAAAGGCAAGGCCATCATTGATGCCGACGCGCAGTACGTTACGCCGTCTTACCCGCGCCCATCTTTTTCGCTTGTCGCCGAACGCGGCGAGGGCGTGTGGGTTGAAGATGTTGACGGCAATACGTTCCTCGACTGCAACGCCGGCGTCGCCGTCTGCTCGACCGGTCATTGTCACCCGGAAGTCGTCCGCGCGATTCAGGAACAGGCCGCGCAACTGATTCACATGTGCGGCACCGATTATTACTATCGCCACATGCCGGAATTGGCGAGCAAACTCGACGAGATCGTGCCGGTTCCATCGCCTACGCGCACGCACTTCGCGAACAGCGGCACCGAAGCCGTCGAGACCGCGCTTAAACTTGCGATGCACGCGACCGGAAGAGAGAAGTTCATCGCCTTCTTCAACAGCTTCCACGGGCGCACGCTCGGCTCGCTCTCGCTGACTTCATCGAGAGTGGCGCAGCGCCGGGGATTCCGCCGTCAGGCGCTCGACGTGACGCACGTGCCTTACGCCTATTGCCTGCGCTGCCCGTTCAACCTCGGCAAGTGTGAAGACGGCTCGTGCTGCCTCGGCAGCATTGACTGGATCGAAGAGCGCCTGTTCAAAACGACGATGCCGCCCGAAGAGTGCGCCGCAATTGTCGTCGAATGTGTCCAGGGGGAGGGCGGCTACGTCCCTGCGCCGCGCGAGTTCCTGCAAGGCTTACGCCGCGTCTGCGACGAGCACGGCATTCTTTTAATCGTTGATGAAGTGCAGTCGGGGATGGGTCGGACGGGCAAGATGTTC
>JACDEG010000635.1 GCA_013816505.1 Pyrinomonadaceae bacterium
AACGAAAACATGGTGACGTACGCACTTTCTTCATCACGGAAGCGATGGTCTTGTTCGACGGTGTGATTTACGTATGTTGCTCGTCGTCACTGACAATCCGGCGGAAACACCATAGACGAGAGCAGATGGCAGATTATACTTGAAACCAATTTTTGCATCATTGCCCAAAGCATGAATCTCTATTTCGTCGCGGCGGCGGCCCCTACACTCGCAACCGGTCTGGCCCATTCGTGGCTGGGCGAGAGGTATATTCTCACGCGCCTCTTTCGGCGACATAACATACCGCATCTGTTCGGAAGCGACGATTTCACCAAACACACTTTGCGCTTCGCGTGGCATTTGACTACAGTCGCGTGGTGTGGTGCGGCCGTCTCGCTTTTGGCGCTTGCTTCATCACCACCGGACAGCACTGCTCTCCAGCGGCGTCAATATGGCGTAGAAGCAGGTTCTTGTCATGGAGGGATTCGCTCGGCTGGGGTATCCCCAGAGCCTGGTTCTCGGCATCGGGACCCTTGAGTTCGCATGTGCGGTTGCCTATGTGATTACGCGCACCTCCTTTCTCGGCGCGATCTTGCTGACAGGCTATCTCGGCGGCGCGACCGCTTCACACGTCCGCATCGGCGATCCTCGTCGGTCTCGCCGTTGTAAACTTTCTTTCATTTAGCAAAGTGGAGTTTCCATGAAGACTCGATCATTCAACTGGCCACTTTGGGCAGGTTTCCTGTTTAGCCTGGTTGCGTTCGTCAGCTATTTCTTTGTTTTCGTCCGGTTCCCTGTCACCCGCGATTTTCCCTGGGCCAACCTGTTGCTATTCGGAATGGCAGCGGCGCTTTTGCTGGTTGGGGTTCGACGTGCTTTTGCACCTGAGCGGCGCCTGAGATCGAAGATCGCCGGGTTAGTTGTCGCTACTCTCAGCGTTGCGCTTTTCGGATTATTTGTTTTCTCCACTTTCATGATGGCGAGGTGGTTGCCCGCTTCTCACGGTGCTCCTCAGGTAGGCCAGAAGGCGCCAGACTTTAGTCTCTCCGATACGAATGGCAGACCCGTGTCGCTTTCGGAACTACTCTCGACACCAATCAACGGGAAAGCGCCTAAGGGCGTGCTTCTGGTCTTCTACCGAGGTTATTGGTGACCTTCATGCAACTCCGAGTTACGGAGCATTGAGAGCAGTTTACAGAAGATCGAAGAGGTGGGGATTCGACCGGTAGCGATCAGTGTAGACGCTCCCGAGGTCTCGCGTGACCTTCGTGAGAAAGCCGGATACACGTACACTTTTCTTTCCGATCCTACAGCGGAGGTGATACGCCGCTATGATTTGGTTCACGCCGGCGCAGGAGAAAATGGCCAGGACATTGCAAGACCGGCCGAGTTTTTGATGGATTCGTCTGGAACCGTACGGTGGGTGAACCTGACTGAAAACTACTGGGTTCGTGCCCGGCCTGACCAGTTCATCGCAGCGGCAAAAGCGCTCCGTTAGAGAACCATAGAGAGAGCATCCGTCTGTGGGAGCACTTCCTACTTGGTGACCGCTTACTACGCTCCGGCACCCAGCAGGCAAGCTGCAAGAGATGACCGGATACTTGGATACGGAACTGGTCACGGCGGCGTTGAACTGTTAGAGGCCGGATGGCCTGACGACTCTTTCGACGCCGGCGGCAAACTCGAAATCATTTATATGCAGGAGATGGATGGGCATAATATCGAGACATTGGAAGGGGATCGCAAAACCGGATGAGGAAGAGAACTACATTAATCATCTGAGACAAGACACGTTCCCTAAGCTGAGGGGCATTAACGGCTTCATCGAAGCTTTCATCCTGAGAAAGACGACCGATAGAGGAGTAGAGTTTCTGATCGTGACGCACTGGCAATCAATGGAAGCAGTTCGACAATTTGCGGGCGAAGCGGCGGGTGTCGCCGTCGTGCCTTTGGCAGTTCAAGCAATGATGGTCGAGTATGACGAAGAGGTCGCCCATTATGAAATCGTTGGCGGAGAGTCACGTTCAGAGTGATGGCGCGATGCGCGGTGAAATCAGCGCGCACCGGATAGGAGATGCAGCCGCGACGCAACGGGAAATTTCATTACTGATGTTACGCAGTCGCCAGCTGCTCTTTAAGTTTGACAAGCTCCGCATAGGCAGACTCCACTCATCGGTTAGGCGGCCACACCGAACAAGCTTTCGACGAACGCGCGCCTGCGCAAACGTAGACGATGTAATCTCATGCGTAGCATGAGAAGCCGTTGATACGTGATACGGGAAGCAGTCTGAATTATCTGACGGAGTAGAACCGACGAGTTGCTCATAGGCTTATTTCCTCATCACCGCAGCAGCTACGGCCTCGGCAGCCTTCTCAATGAGCGGCGTGAGCACGTCTTCGCCATCAGCTCTGGCTTTAGCCTTCTCCGCCTTCGCCATCGATGGACCCGCTCCGTCCGTCGCCTCAAGTTTATATTCAAGAATCAATTCATCTTTGGCTTTGATCGAGGAAGCCATCTGGGCCACCGTGTAGACGCCCGACATGGCTGCTGAGCGCGCCATTGCCCCCCACCGTGCTGCCGCCGGGGATGTACATCGATGAACTGGCAACATTACCTAAAGCTCAGCCGAGTAAGCCGCCACCGCTGCCACCTTTCTTTTGTGTCACAGAGGTATAAAGCACATAGCCGCATTCGCTCTGCCGTGCTTCCTCCAGGGCCTGCGCAGGCAGTCGGGCGGTGAGCGCAACCGGTTCAATCGTTGGGCCAGTAAGGTAACTATTAAAGGTGTTACGCACGGCTTCGGCAGCTTGTGCCGTGTCGCCGTTACTCATTTGCGCCCGTGGCGTGACGAGGCAAATGCGCATCACACCCGCCTTCTTCGGCACACCAACACGAGGCACGGCACTCGTCGTCGATAGCGTGCTGGCTGCGGGCGTGCTGGCCGGGACAGAGTTGGCCGGGGTAGAGTCGTCCTTCGGCGTGCTTCCATCTAATGGATCGCTGATTTCTTCCGGGGCGGCTGTGTCTCTGTTGCCGACGCCCGACTGGCCCGATGACTTCTTATTAGATTTGGCTTTCGGCGAGAAGTCATCATCGAGTTTATTGCTGCTTTTCGGCGCAGCCTTGTCCTTGACGCCCGACTGTTTGGCTCCCGCTTTTTGATTGTCCAGCGCGTGAGCCGTCACGAGTGCCGTCGTCGTGGCGCAGACCAGCAATACAACGAGGACGTTGATGATTCTTGATTCAATTCTATTCATAAATGTGAATCAGGCTCTGAAGCCGGGACACATTCTGTAAGTTAGCGAGTGGCAACGAGTTGCATCCTCGTTTAGAGTAGTTGGTTATGCCTAATCAACACTCTACGACCACTCGCCTGCGGGAGTATATCAA
>JACDEG010000636.1 GCA_013816505.1 Pyrinomonadaceae bacterium
TCCACTATACAGGTCTGAGCTTTCTGGCGCCGGAGAAGGTAAAGTTCAGATACAAATTAGAAGGGCTTGATAAGGACTGGGTCGAAGCCGGCACGCGTGAGTTTGGCAAGATGATTTGGCTCCATTTGGCAGTCTCATTTGGCCCCACCTCCTTCCGCCCGTTTATGCGGCGGCTTGCTGCTGCTGCTTTCTTTCGACCGTTCGACGGAATCGATAACTTTCCGTTCCCGTCTCGATGATGTGGGCTCGATCCGTCACCCGATCCAGCAACGCTTGGCAGAGGCGCGCACTCGGAAACACCTGCGTCCACTCTGAAAAGGGCAAGTTCGTCGTGATGATCAGCGTCGCTTTCTCGGCTCTTTCTGCGATCACTTGGAAGAGTAGTTCCGCTCCGACCGCCGCGAACGGCACATAGCCTACTTCGTCCAATGCGATTAAGTCCCAGCGCGCCCACCTGGAGAGCGCCCGCCCGAGCAGGTTGTGGTGCTGTGCTTCGATCAGGTCGTTGACCAGCCCAGCCGCCGTGACGAACCTCACCCGCCTCTTCTGCTGACACGCGGCGATGCAGAGTCCACTCGCCAGATGCGTCTTTCCGGTTCCACTGTCACCCAGCAAAATCACCGGCTCAGTCCGCTTTAGATACCCGCCTTCAGCCAACTCCCTGATCAACTTCGCCGGAATGTGCGGCGCCTCCGAGAAGTTGAACTCCTCCAAGGTTTTGATCCGCGGCAACCGTGCTTCGCGGATGCGGCGCTCGATGGTATGCCGCTCGCGCTCATCCACTTCCGCACCTAATAACTCTGCCAGATAAGCGGTGTGCGTCTGATTGCTCTGCACGGCCTCTTGCGCCATCCGCTCGTACTGTGCGGCAATGGTCGGCAGCCGTAAGTTCCGACAATGCTCTTCGACGACCGCGTTGTCCAACTCCGTCTTCGCCGCTCGTTTCATAGCCGCACCTCCGCCTTCATCTGGTGCGCGTCAACCAGCAACTTGTCGTACGCGTGCAGCGAAGGCAGCGGGCGCTCGTAGTGTGCCGGATGTGCGGCTTCGGCCACGGACAGTGGCGGCGCACACTCGCTCGCTAAACTCGGCGCGACCAGTAGGTAGCGAACTACGGCCGCATCGGTCGCTCCCATCGCGAGCGCTTGCTTAATCGCTCGACTCAACGGCTCGTATCCGTGGCGGCGACCTTCTTTGAGCAACTCGATCATCAGCCGCGTGCCATCCTGGCTCCCGTGGCGGAGTCGCAGACGCTGCCACAGTTCATCATAATCTTCATTCCAACGCCCTTCAGCGCGCCACCGTGCCAGGGCGCTCGACCCCGCTAAGGCACCCGGCTTATATGCCAACACATCCAGATAATGCTCCAACTCCAGCACCATCTGCCGCCGCTGGTATGACCGCTCGTGGCGCGCGATACATTTGCCGTCATGCCACACTTCGACACCTTGCGGTAGCATTCGCACTCTCACCTGAACGCCAGCAGGCAACGGCGTCGAGTAGAAGTTCGTTCCCGCCTGGACGCAGCCTTTGCCGTCCACGCGACAAAAACTCTCTTCAGCTAAGGCAAAGCCCTCGTCTTGCAACGGCAACAATGTCGCGCGCTCAATCACCATCCCGTGCCCGACCGACTGCTCGCGCCCGCCAATCATCCGTGACTCGTCGTGCCGGCACTCAGCCATCAGCCATTCGTTGAGTTGTGCGAAATGAGCCAAGACCGGCACCGGCACGAAGTGATTACGGCGGAAGTATCCGACCTCGCCTTCGACACCACCCTTTTCGTTGCCGCGCGCCGGATTACAGAACGAGGCCTCGAACTGCCAGTGCGAACGAAAGGCAACGAACCGCTCGCTCTCCTCGCGCCGCTGCCCGCGCAGAATCTTCTTGACGGCCGCTTTCAGGTTGTCATATCGCAGCCGGCGAAAGACGCCGCCGAAATAGCGGAAAGCCAACTCGTGAGCTTCGAGAAAGGCCTGTTGCGTCGCACGTGGGTAGGCGTAGTGAAAGGCACCGCCGCTCGCCATACTACGCATCGAGAAGACCTGTAGCTTTTGGCGCTGACCATCCACTTCGGCGATTGATTCGTACCAATCGACCTGCGCTTCGACACCCCAACTGTAGGTCTGCACCACGGCAACTTGATGCGTCAGCAATCCGAGTTCAACTTTGCGCTGGCGCACATAGTCGCGCACTGTTCGTTCCGCGACCGGGCACTCCGACAACTCTTCGCCAAGTCGAACATAGATGCGATGTGCGGTGTGGCGCTGTTTACGCGGGGCACGTCGATCCGCCTCCAACACGCGGTTGATAAAGTCGCGCACCATCGCCAGCTTGGGGCGACTTCTGATGGGGCATTTGCGTGCGGGTGGGACGGCGTCGCTCAAGGCCTGACGAACCAAGCGCCGGTGAACCCCGAACTTCTTGGCGGTCGCGCGAATGGAACTCCCGCCGAACTCATATTGACGTCTGATCTGTTCAAACAGTTCCACCTTCAATCTCCTTTGCATGAGCGCCTCCATGTCGAAAAATGATCGGCATAGAGTAGCGTAAAGGGATGGCAGGTGGGGCCAAATCAGGCTGCCGAAAGGGGCCAAATCAGAATACCGAAATCACCAGTTCATCCTTGATGTGGACAGCGGAAAGTTTTAGATCCGTCTGAGCTTGAAACAGCAAACAACGAAAGGAAAGAACAGATGAGCAATCTCAATTCTGTTCAAGGCGTTTATGATGCATTTGCCAAAGGCGACATTCCGGCAGTGCTGGGCTTTTTAAGCTCAGATATTGACTGGAAGGAAGCCGAAGGCTTTCCATATGGCGGAACCTACATTGGCCCTGATGCTGTGCTGGAAGGCGTTTTTATGCGGCTCGGGACGGAGTGGGAGGGTTTTGCCGCCGTGCCCGACGAATTCATCGACGGCGGAGATGCGATAGTCGTACTGGGCAAGTACAGCGGAAAGTACAAAGCGACGGGCAAGAGCTTTCAGGCGAACTTCGCGCACATCTGGAAGGTACGGGAAGGGAAAGCCGTCAGGTTTGTGCAGTACGTGGACACGGTGATCGTTCAAAGAGCATTACAACCATAGACTATGGGCACTGACCACGTTTCTCGAGACGCCATAAAGTGTCAGGGGGCTTTAGGTGATTGATACCTTTGCCGGTCAGTTTCCCCGCGCGGGAGTGTACGCCTCGGTCGAAGCGCCGGGAACGATATGAACGGGCGACCGTGTGGCGCTCACCTGAGATCAAAAGCTGGAAAAAGAAAGCAGGGCTTATATGGCAGAAACAAAACATTCATTGCTGCGCGCATTGACGCTGACGGATGCGATTGCGCTAGTCGTCGGCACCGTCATTGGTACGGGCG
>JACDEG010000637.1 GCA_013816505.1 Pyrinomonadaceae bacterium
CCCGCCGCTCCGAAGCTGACGAACGAGGCTTTGGTGACGACCGACGACGCACAGATGACGAGCGCCGCTGTCATTAATGTAGTCCGAGTAAACATTTGAATTCTCCTTTTAGTTCGTGGGTGCAAATACTGTTTCGACGAGGTCTCTCAATCGAGTAGGGGTTGGCCGCTCAGCGCCGCGCCTCGAAGACGCGGTTGAACGGCGTTTCGGTGGCGCGCCGGAAGTGTTTGAAGCCGCCCAGCAGCACCGTCTCGCGCAGCGCTTCCTCGGTCGCGACGGCGCCGAGCGCGGGGCCGCCGAGGGCGAGCGAATTGGCCGTGGAGCAGAGCGTCGAGGCGGCGGAGAACGCGCGCCCGACCGGGTTGAAATTCTCTTCGATGGTGTTGCCCGCCATCGGCTCGACAATCAGGACACTACCATCGGTGGCGAGTGCCTGGCGGGCGTGCCGCATCGCCCCGACCGGGTCGCCCATGTCGTGCAGCGAATCGAAGAAGGCGATCATGTTGTAGCCGTCGCCCGGAAAATCGCTCGCGCGCGCGACGCGGAAGTGGACGCGGTCGCCGACGCCGGCTTCGTCCGCCGCGCGCCGTGCGTGTTGGATCGATGGCTCGTGGCTGTCGAAGCCGTGAAAACGTGAGTTCGGGTAAGCCTGCGCCATGAAGATCGTCGTCGCGCCGTGGCCGCAGCCGATGTCCGCCACAAGACCGCCCGCCGCGAGCTTTTCTTCAACGCCGGAGAGCGCCGGAATCCACTTCGATACAAGGTGAGCAGCGTAACCGGGACGGAAGAAACGCTCGGTGCCGACGAAGAGGTCGGGGTCGTGGTCGTCCCACAGGATGCCCCCGCCGTGGCGGAAGGCATCGGTGATGCGCGGCTCGGCCCGCATCATCGCCTTGACGACGTAGAAACCGCCGCCGACATAGAACGGGCTGCGCTCGTCGGTCAGCGCAATGGCCTGTTCCGGCGCGAGCGAGAAGCGCCCGTCCGCCGGGTCGTACACGACATAGCCGCTCGCCGCCTGGTTGATTAACCACTCGCGCACGTAGCGCTCGACCGTGCCGGTGTGGCAGGCGAGTTCGGCGGGGGTCAACGGCCCAATCGCCGCGAGGGCCTGATACAGTCCAAGCTTCTGCCCGATGTAGGCCAGCACGGAACTGAGCGCCGCACCGAAGTCGCCGACGACTTTGCCGAGGAAGGCGTCGAGTTTCTCCTGATTAACTGATTGTGTTTCACTGGCAGTGACCATGAAAACTCTTTCGCTTGTCGAATAATTCTGAAAAAATCACGCTGTCGTCTGGCGAGTGGTTAAGAATTAGGCGCGCCAGGAGCATCAGCGTCAGTTATGACGCGGCGGAGATTACAGAGTCAGGCCGCCGGGAGTCGTTAGAATGTTCTGAATTTTTTCTGAGAAATTTCTGAAAGAAAGTTTATAGACAGCCGCGCCTTGAACGGACGATGACATTGAGTCAGGAAGAACGTCGATTGCTTAGCGGCCACGCGGACGACCCTCATCGACGCGGCTGCGTCGACGCTCCATTCGTCTTCAAGTTTCGTGTGAGCGAGTTAAGGCAGATGAGCAACCTGCCCGGCGACAATTCGGTGCGATGTAACTCTCCGGCTTCGATCAGCCGGTGAAGCGTGCGCAGACCGAAGAGGGTCAACGCGGCTTCGTCAACCTCGACCACCCGAACCGTTTCGCCGCAAGCCGTGCACCACCTCACAGGGTTCTTGAGACCGTCGATGACCATGAGCCGGCTGGGATCGACGGTGGTCTTCGTTCTTCGCTTCAATGTCATACAGCCTTCTCTCTGTTCCGCGAGTTCGGCGTCTTGCGGTAGAATAAGCGCCGCCTAGCCGATTTAGTTTCCGAGTGTCCACCCGACGCCGCTCATCACACGCTCAAATTACCGTGGGGAGGCAGAGAAGTCCTTAGAAGAGTTTGAGATTCTTCTGAAAGATTCCTGAATGCGTTATGAGTAGTAAGCCGGCCAAACGACTTTACGGATTCGGCCCGTTCCTTGTGGACGCGGCGGAGGGGCTGCTGCTGCGCGACGGCCAACCCGTCCCGCTCACGCCGAAAGCTTTCGAAACCCTCACCGTGCTTGTCGAAAACAGCGGCCACGTACTCGGCAAAGACGAATTGATGCAGCGCATCTGGCCGGACAGTTTCGTTGAAGAGAACAACCTGTCGCAGAATATCTCGATCCTGCGTAAGGCGCTCGGCGACAACGCGGGTGGGCAGCAGCGTTACATCGAGACGGTTCCCAAGCGCGGCTACCGTTTCACCGCAATCGTCAGCGACCTCAGCGACGAAGGCGCGCGCCTGACGATCCTGGAAAAAGTCAGAGGCCACGTCACGATTGAAGAGGAGGAAGTCGGGCAGGGTTTGGCGGCGGAGCTGGGAGTTGCGCCGCGCCGCGCGTCTCCGGTGATTGATCTGTTGCCGGAGAGCGTCGCGAAGCCGGGCGTGACAACGTCGCGCGAGTTCAGCCTTGATCCGCAGCGCCCGCCGGAAACGAAGTACGCGCGCAGCGGTGACTTGAACATCGCGTATCAAGTGGTCGGCGATGCGCCGCTCGATCTTGTCTTCGTGATGGGCTGGGTCTCGCACCTTGAATATTTTTGGACGGAGCCGTCGTTCGCGCGCTTCCTGCGCCGCCTCGCTTCGTTCTCGCGCCTGATCGTATTCGACAAGCGCGGCACGGGCCTCTCCGACCGTGTGCCGATCAACGAATTGCCGACGCTCGAACAGCGAATGGACGACGTGCGCGCGGTGCTTGATGCGGTTGGGTCTGAGCGTGCGGCGATCTGTGGCATCTCCGAAGGCGGTCCGTTGTCGGCGCTCTTTGCCGCGACCTATCCGGAGAAGACCGCCGCGCTGGTGATGATCGGGACCTACGCGAAGCGAATGCGCGACGACAACTACCCGTGGGCACCGACCGCCGAGGCGCGCGAACATTTCTTTGACGAGATACGCGAACACTGGGGCGGCCCCGTCGGTTTAGAAGAACGCGCGCCGAGCGTCGCCGCCGACCCGCGCTTCCGCGAGTGGTGGGCGACCTATCTGCGGATGGGCGCAAGTCCCGGCGCGGCGGTCGCCCTGACGAAGATGAACGCGGAGATTGATGTCCAGCACGTGCTGTCGAGCGTGCGCGTGCCGACGCTGGTGCTGCACCGCACCGGCGATTTGTGCCTCAAGGTTGAGGAGGGACGCTACGTCGCCGAACTGGTTCCGGGCGCGAGGTTCGTCGAACTGCCCGGCGTCGATCACCTTCCATTCGTCGGTGACCAGGACGCGATGCTCGACGAGGTGGAAGAATTTCTAACCGGCGTTCGACATACCCCTGAGCCTGAGACGGTG
>JACDEG010000173.1 GCA_013816505.1 Pyrinomonadaceae bacterium
ACATGCGACAGATTTTTCAGTTTGTCGCGGCAATGCAATGAATGGGTAATCAGCACAATCGACAACTGACCAATATTCATTTTATCGAACCCTTTTTCTTACGCGGCATTGAGTCGCGATTCTTGAAGATGAAACAAAATAGAAACCAAGTAACCCGGCGCGAGATGCTCAAACGAACCCTGGTAGCAGGCGCGGCCACGCTCGCGAGTAGGTTTTTCGTCGTCGAGTCACACAGCATGACTCAAAGTGTGGGAGTGAACGCGAAGTACAAACCTGTGTTTGAACCTTTAGACAGCTTCATCAGGCAATACATGCAGGAGATGAATTCGCCCGGCATGACGCTGGTGCTGGCAAACCGGGACGGGATAATACGCGCCGCGACTTACGGCTTCAGCGATCTTGAGCGGGGGCTGAACGTCAACCCGGAGCAACTGTTTCACATCGGCTCAATCAGCAAGTCGTTCACCGCCATCGCGATTCTGCAACTAAGAGAAGAAGGCAAGCTGGATTTCCATAAGTCCATCCTCGAATACCTGCCGTGGCTGAAGATCGAGACGCAGTACGCGCCCATTAATACTCATCATCTGCTGACGCATTCGTCGGGGCTGCCCGGCAATGTGTCGATCTTTCTTTCCGACCCGGCGGCGAAGCACAAAACAGGTTTCGCTCCCGGCGAGCACTTCCATTACTGCAACTTGGGCTATCACATTTTGGGTCAACTGCTGAGCGCACTCGACAATCGCCCCTACGGGGAGTCCATCCGCCAGCGCATCCTTGAGCCGCTGGGCATGAGCGCCACCGAGCCTACCATCAACGGTGACATCCGCGACCGCACGGCGCGGAACTACATGATCTATCATGACGAGCGCCCGTACCCGCGCTACGGGAAACTCGCCGAGGCCCCACAGCTCATCTTTGAGAAGGGATCGGGCAGCATCGCCTCCACCGCGCGCGACATGGGTCTTTACGTCAACATGCTGGCGAATCGCGGCAGAGGGGCGAAGGGGCGCGTGCTCTCGGAAGAGAGTTTCAACCTGTTCGTCAAACCACACATCAAGGCAGGAGACTTCGGGCCGACCGCCAGCTACGGCTACGGTCTGGCCATCGATCAGTTGGACGGGCATACAATCGCGCGCCACACGGGCGGCATGGTCTCATTCATGTCAGCCATGCAGATCGACTTGGACGAAGGCGTCGGCGCTTTCGCCTCCATCAACGCGATGCAGGGTTACCGCCCGAACCCGGTTGTCATGTACGCACTAAAGGCGATGCGTGCCGCCAACGCGACTCAAGCGATACCGCCGCTGCCGCCACCTAATCCGTCGGGCAAAATCGAGAAGGCGGAAGAATACGCCGGCGTCTTCACGTCCCCCGACGGCAGGAGGATGGAGTTCATTGCCGAGGGCGACAGACTCTATTTGATCCACAAGGGACAGCGTCTGCAATTGGAGACCACGACCGGCCCGGGGTTTCTAGCACAGCACCCTGATTTCGACCGCTTCCTCGTCAGTTTCGGACGTGACCAGGGTAAGGTGGGCAAGGTCACGGAGGTTTCGTGCGGAGCCGATTGGTACGTTAATCAACAATACGCCGGCCCGCGAGACTTCGCCCGCCCCAAAGAGTGGGACGCTTTTATGGGACATTATCGCAATGACAGCCCTTGGATCGGCAGCCTCCGGGTAGTGCAGCGTAAAGGCAGGCTCTGGTTGGATGGCGTCGTGCCGCTCGAGCTTGTGGAGGCTAACACTTTCAAGCTGGCTGATTCGCCCTACAACCCTGAGTGGATACGCTTCCTAGATGTGGTGAATGGTAAGTCCATGCACCTGAAGCTGTCGGGCGAAGACTACTGGCGCGTGGGTGCGAAGTGAATATCTTCAATTAAAGAGAGCGGTTATTTACAACGTCTATCGCAGCTTGTTACTGAAGGTTAAGGGATGTCGCCGATGCTTGCCGCAACCGAAACATCAACGATAGTCATCCGCGACATTGGCGGTGGCGCAGAGATGCGCGCGGTCGAAGAACTCCAGAAGGAAGTGTGGGGGCTACCCGATCTCGATGTCGTACCGCTTTCGCATCTCGTCGCCGCCAAAGTGGCGGGCGGCACGTTGCTCGGCGCATTCGACCGTGAAACTTTAGTCGGCTTCGCTTATGGCTTCGTCAGTTACGAACACGGAACTGTGGCGCATCATTCGCACATGCTCGCCGTCAAGCCCGCCTTTCGCAACTTCAATCTTGGACACAAGCTCAAGCTGGCGCAGCGCGAGCGCGTGCTCACACAAGGCATCACTGTAATGACGTGGACGTTCGATCCGTTGCAGAGCCTGAATGCATATTTCAACTTCAACAAACTGGGGGTAGTTTCGGATCGCTATTTCATCAACTTCTACGGCGAAGAAGCGGCGAGTTTTCTGCATCGCAACGGCACTGATCGCCTGTGGGTCACGTGGCTGCTCACGAGCGCCGCCATCGTGGATGGGCGACTCAATAGAACAGACCCCGCGCTCGAATTCGAGCGCGTCATCCCGCTGGTCCAGCTCGGAGTAGATGAATCGCCGCGCCGTCACGGTCTGGCCGAAGCGTTGTCACACGAGCAGGCTTCGATAGAGATACCGTCGGACATTAACGCCTTAGAGCGGCAAAGTCGCGAATTGGCATTCGAGTGGCGGGAGGCCACGCGTTGGGCTTTCACTGAGGCACTCGCTGCGGGCTATCTGGTGGTGGATTTCTATCGCCAGAGTCGAGGCGACCAGCGACTCGGAATATATCTTCTCAGCCGGGGGAAAAGGCTTGCTGACTTCGTTTGATGAAAGAAATGTTAGTGGTCAAAATAAAGAGCGCTGACTTCATCTGACGAACAATCAAGATCACACTTTGAGCATGAAGCAAAATAGCAACCTGATGACACGGCGCGAGGTGCTCAAGCGCGCGGCAGTCGCCGGCGCGGGGTTGCTCGCCGCGCCGATGTTCAATCGCGGGCGCTACTCTGTTTTTGCCGGCTCATTAAATGAATATTCGGCGCGGGTGATTGATCTGGTTAAGCGATCCACCGTGATCGACATGCTCAGCTTGCTCACGCTTGACTTCCCCAAACAGGCCAAGTGGTTTGCCGACCCCGAAAGCTTTACGGCAGCCGACCTCCAGCCATTCAAAGACTCCGGCATCAACATCTTTCACCCGGCAATTGGATTGGGCGGGCCTGATGCTTATCTGGAAGCGCTCAAGTTCTTCGCGTCGTGGAATGGATTTATCGCCAATCAGGGCGAACACTTCATGCGCGTGGATAGCGCGGCTGACCTCGACCGTGTGAAAAAATCAGGCAAGATCGGCGTTCTGCTCGGCCTGCAAAATTCAAATCAGTTCCGCAACCCAGACGACGTTGACTTCTTTCGCAGCCTCGGCCAGCGGGTCTCGCAACTCACTTACAACACGCGCAACCTCATCGGCAACGGCTCGACCGAACGGCGTGACGAAGGCATCTCGGACTTCGGCATCGCGATCATCGAGCGGATGAACAAGGTCGGGATGGCCGTCGACGTGTCACACTGCGGCGACCGCACCACTTTGGACGCCTTCGAGATTTCTAAGAAGCCCGTGTTGATTACACACTCCAACTGTCGTGCGCTCGTCCCCGGCCACCCGCGATTGAAGACCGATGAGGCGATCAAAAAGGTTGGCGAGACCGGAAGCGTCATCGGGATCACAGGCGTGCGGATGTTCGTGAAAGGGGATGAGCCGACGACCATCGAGCATGTGCTCGATCATTTCGATCATGTGGCGGAGCTGATCGGCCCGCAACATCTGGGTGTCGGCAGCGACATAGACCTGTACGGGTACGACGCGATGCCGCCGGAGTTGAACAAACGACTGCGCGCCAGTTACAAAGGAAGCTATGGCTTTCGTGAGCGGATCGATATTGAAGGTCTCAATCATCCGCAGCGGATGTTTGATCTGACCGAAGGACTGATCCGCCGGAAGTACAGCGATAAGGACATTGAAGGAATACTCGGCGGAAACTTCAAACGGGCGCTGGCACAAACTTGGGCGGTCTAAATTCCGGCGCGACATCTCAACGGTCTCAATCGCCGGCTGAGGGCAGCATTACCCTCTTCTACGAAAATTTCTAACAGCATCGGAGGATTGATCATGAGACCACGGCGAAACAACTGGCTAGGCGCACTCCTGCTCGTCACTATAGTGTGTGGACAACCTGCCCGCGCGCAGGAAGCGCCGCTCGGCGGGTTCGACGAGTATGTCAACAAGGCGCTGCGCGATTGGGAAGTGCCGGGCGTGGCCATCGCCGTCGTGAAAGACGGCCGGCTCGTCTTGGCGAAGGGGTACGGGGTGCGGAAGCTCGGCGAGCCTCCGCCGGTCACTGAGCGCACATTGTTTGCCATCGGCTCGACATCGAAGGCGTTCACCGCCGCTTCAGTCGCGATGCTGGTAGACGAAGGCAAACTTAAGTGGGATGACCCGGCGACAAAATACTTACCGAGCTTTGAGTTGTACGACCCCTATGTCACCCGCGAGTTGACGGTGCGCGATCTGCTGTCGCATCGCAGCGGGTTGGGGGTCGCCGACCTGCTCTGGTACGGCACCGAGTACGACCGCGACGAAATCCTGCGCCGCGCCCGCTACCTCAAGCCGGCGTCGAGCCTGCGGAGCACATTCGGCTACCAGAACGTGATGTATCTGGCCGCCGGGCAGATCATCGCCAAAGTGAGCGGCAAGAGTTGGGATGAATTCATCCGCCAGCGCATCTTCACTCCGCTGGGGATGACCGCCAGCAACACGAGCGTTAAAGATTTGAAGAATGCCGATAATGTCGCTTCGCCTCATGCCGAAAACAAAGATAAGGTTGAAGTGATCCCGTGGCGCAACCTTGACAACATCGCCCCGGCCGGCTCGATCAATTCAAATGTTATTGACATAGCGCAGTGGGTGCGGCTGCAACTCGGAGAAGGGGCTTACGGGGATCAGCGCCTCATCAGCTCTGGCGCTATTAAAGAGATGCACAGGTCGCAGACCGTGATCCCCTTCGAGCCGTCCCCTTTGCTGCCCGAGGCCCATTTCCTGAACTACGGGCTTGGCTGGCTTCTGTCGGATTACAGAGGCCGCAAGCTCGTCCGGCACAGTGGGGGCATTGACGGCATGAGCGCGCAGGTGGCGATGATCCCTGAAGAGAAACTCGGACTGGTCATCCTCGCCAATCGGGAAGACACAACGCTGCTGGTGGCGCTCATGTACAAAATCTTCGATGCTCACCTCGGCGCGCCACAGCGCGATTGGAGCGCGGAGATGCTGAAGGCGGCGAAGGGCTTTGCGGAGCAAGGCGAGGCGGCGGCGAAGAAGCTGGAGGCGGAGCGCGTCAAAGATACGAAGCCGACGCACGCGCCGGAGCAGTACGCGGGGACGTACACGAACGACTTGTACGGCGAGGTGAAGGTGACAAACGAGAACGGCAAGCTGAATTTCCGCTTCGGCCCGGCTTTCACGAGCGGTTTGGAACACTGGCACTACAACACCTTCCGGGCGCGCTTCCGCGGCGCAGTCGCCTCGACTGCTTTCGTCACCTTCGCGCTCAACGCTCAGGGCAAAATAGAAAACGCGACCTTAAGTCTGCTGGGTGTGGCGGACTATCCGTTCAAACGCGCGCCCGAACCGGCTGCAGCCGCGGCAGTTTCTCTGAGCGAAGTAGAACTCAAGAAGTTCGCGGGCAAGTACGAATCAAAGGCCCCGCCGGTTGAGGTGAGCGTCGAGATGGTCGGAGGCAAACTGAAGGCGGTCGTGCCGGGACAGCCCGTTTATGATCTCGTGCCGGTCGCCCCGACGCGCTTTCGCATTGCGGGTGCGCCCGAAGGATTTTTCGCGCAGTTCGACATGGCCGAAGGCAAGCCGAAGAGCCTAACTCTCGCGCAGGGAGCGGGGCCAAGCATTGTGTTGCTGCCCGATCAGTAGATTCAATGTGAGAGATGATATGTCAATACCGCCTGCTATAGCTTGGGCGGGTTGATTCGACGGCAGACCCGCCCAAGCTATAGCAGGCGGTACTGGCCCGTACACACTCAATCTGAAACAGGAGACAGCATCGTGAGAAAATCGTCAGCTTTGATTATGCTCGGCTTGCTCTTCTCTTCGGCAGTGTGGGGACAAGTTCCGAATTTGCCGAAGATTCCGAACAAGGAAGGACCCGAGCAACTAGCGGCGGACAAACCTCCTTCCGGCATTCACGAGTTGACGGCTTCGGATGTGGAGGCTTTCCTTGACGGCATTGTGCCGCTGCAACTTGAGCGAGAAGACATCGCCGGCGCGACCATCGCCGTCGTCAAGGATGGAAACATCCTGTTTGCCAGAGGGTATGGTTACGCCGACGTTGAGAAGAAAAAGCCCGTCTCGGCGGAAGAGACGTTATTTCGAGTCGGCTCCGTTTCCAAACTGTTCACTTGGACGGCGGTGATGCAATTAGTCGAACAGGGCAAACTCGACCTCGACCGCGACGTGAACGAATATCTTGATTTCAAGATTCCCGAAGCCTTCGGAAAGCCGATCACGCTGAAGAATTTGCTAACGCACACTCCGGGATTCGAGGAGCAAATTAAAGACTTGTTTTCAACCGGTTCTGAAAGCCCTAATCTTGGGGAACATTTGAAGACCCACATCCCGGCGCGAATATATCCGCCGGGAACGACCCCTGCTTACTCAAACTACGGAGCATCACTCGCCGGATATATCGTCGAGCGTGTGTCGGGTCGTCCCTTCAATGAATATATCGAGGAGCATATTTTCAAGCCGCTCGGGATGACTCATTCAACTTTTGTCCAACCGCTTCCGCCGGCTCTGGCTCCAAATATGTCTAATGGTTATGTGCTGGCATCCGATGCACCGAAACTGTTTGAAGTAGTAAATACCCCGCCAGCCGGCAGCATGAGCAGCACCGCCACCGATATGGCTCGATTTATGTTGGCGCACCTGCAAGACGGGCAATTGGGCGAGGCACGGATACTGCGCCCGGAGACGGCGCAACTGATGCACAGTCGTCTGTTCGCTTTAGACCCGGCGGCTAACGCGATGGCTTACGGTTTCTATGAAGAAACACGCAACGGACACCGCATCATCGGACATGCCGGAGATACCATTCAGTTCCATAGCGACTTGCATCTGATTCCAGACACGGGCGTTGGCTTCTTCGTTTCATATAACAGCGGTGGCAAGGGACAAATTTCGCCGCGAACGATTCTTTGGGAAGCGTTCCTTGACCGTTATTTCCCCTACACGACTCCTGCCGCACCAACCTTGGACAGCGCGAAGGAAGATGCCAAAGCCGTCAGCGGCACATATAAGTTAAGCCGCCGAAGCGATACATCGTTCTTGAAGGCGGCATCGCTGATTGGGGAAACCACCGTCTCGGCGGCGGAAGACGGGACGATTAAGGTTGCCGCGTTGACCGCACCGAACGGGAAACCCAGACGCTGGCGTGAAGTGGCTCCCCTGACATTTCGTGATGTCAACGGGCAGGACACGCTAATTTTCAAACCCGACCAGCATGGTCAGATGCAGATGGCTATATCTTTTCCGTTTATGATTTTTCAACGGGTGGGGCTGTGGGAAAACACCCGGATTCTCTTGCCGGTCTTAGGGGCTTCGCTTTTGATTATGCTGCTGACGCTTATCTTGTGGTTCGTCGCGTGGCTGGTGCGGAGACACTACGGACACAAGCTGGAACTGACGCCAATGGAACGATGGCTGCGGATAGGTGTGCGGCTGGTTTTTGCACTCGACCTGTTCTTTATCGCGGCTCTGATCGGCCTGATTGTCTATGCGACGACGAATATCGATTTCCTCAGCGACCGCGGAAACACTTGGTTTCACCTCGTTCAGGTGATTGGCGTTCTTGGGGCGATTGGAACGCTGGTAGTTCTCTACAACGCAATTCGAACTTGGACGAATAAACGAAGCGGAATCTGGGGCAAACTCCAAGCTGCAATCTTCGTGCTGGCGTGTCTCGGTTTCCTCTGGTTCGCCTTCGCGGGAAATTTATTGCGCTTCAGCTCGAATTATTGAAGCCAACCTCGCGCTCGTCCTACGGACTTCCCACGGGGCTTTAGACGGTCGCCCGCCTCTCGCGGGCTAAAAACTGAAACCGTATCAGGTGAATTATGAATTTACGATTAGAGCGAATTGAACTCAGAGAGATTGAGTTGCCACTCAAATGGCCGTTCGAGACGAGTTTCGGGCGCACCACCCGGAGGCGCATTTTGCTTGTCAAAGCGTTCGACAGGGATGGGGCTTGCGGATACGGCGAGTGCGTCGCCGGCGAGAACCCTTTTTATAATCACGAAACTATCGACACCGCGTGGTTGATGACAACTCAGTATATCGCGCCTCTCTTAGCGGCGGCGGGCGTCGAGAGTGCCTCGCAGGTGAGCCGTGCGCTTGACCTGATTAGGGAAAACCGCATGGCTAAAGCCGGGGTCGAAGCGGCCGTCTGGGACTTAGAAGCAAAGATCGCTCAGGTCCCCCTCTGGCAACACATCGAGGGGACACGGGAGGAAATTACCTGCGGGGTTTCCATCGGCATACAGGATTCGACCGCCGCGCTGCTCGACAAAGTCAGCCGTGAGATTGAAAGCGGCTACCGGCGCATCAAGATTAAGATCAAACCCGGGAAGGATGTCCAGTTAGTGGAAGCTGTGCGCGCGCGGTTCCCCGCTGTGACGCTCTCGGTTGACGCCAACTCCGCCTACCGGATCGAGACGGATGCCCCGTTACTCAAGCGGCTTGACGATTACAATCTTCTGATGATCGAGCAGCCGCTTGCGCCGGGCGATCTCGTTGACCACGCCAAGTTGCAGCGGGAGATGCAAACGCCGATCTGTTTGGATGAATCAATCGTCAGTCTCACGAACGCGCGCCACGCGCACGAATTGGGCGCGTGCCAAATTATCAACATCAAGCTCGGGCGCGTCGGCGGGTACAGCGAGGCGCGGGCAATTCAAGCCTTCGCGCTGGCGCACGGACTGCCTGTGTGGTGCGGCGGGATGATCGAGGCGGGCATCGGTCGCGCGCACAACATCGCCCTCTCAACGCTGCCCGGCTTCACCTTGCCCGGAGATGTCTCCGCCTCGGAGAGATACTGGGAAGAGGACATCATCGAGCCGCCGGTGACGGTGAGTTGCAAAGGCACGATCAAAGTGCCGACAAGTCACGGCATCGGCTATGAAGTTAATGAAGCTCGTATCGAGGCACTGACGGTCAGACGGGAAACCGTCCGGCTCACATCAAGTCGCTGATGATCGACAAGTGTGAGTGAGGGAATTAATCACGCCCGATCATTGTCGCCGCCTCCTCCTCGCCATGAACACGGTGGTTAATCAGCCCGCGCGCCGTCGTCGGCATCGGCATCGTTCTGCTGGCTGCTCCGACTTACTTCGTCTGGCGCGCGCGCGAAAGCTGTCAGATAAAAATCCCAAACGGTCGTAGGTGATGAACAAAAAAACTTCATGGCTCCTCACTTTTTCGCTTTTCCTGATCGCCGGTACCGGCGGCACCATGACTTACCTGTCAAAGCCCGGCTCCAGCGTCCGGACGCAAGTGAAGACTCGGGGTGCTCCTGCCGTCGAAGAAAGGATAAGGAGGGTCGAGGAGGGACTCCTCCCGCCTTTCATCGTTAAGGGACAAGCGAACGCGCGGATGACGCTCGCCGAGCGCATGAAGCACTACAACACGCCGGGCATCAGTGTCGCCGTCATCAACGACGGGCGCATCGAGTGGTCCAAAGGGTACGGCGTGCGCGAAGCAGGCGGGGGCGGCGCGGTCACGGCTGAGACGCTTTTCCAAGCTGCGTCCGTCAGCAAGCCTGTCGCGGCGGTGGCGGCACTTCGGTTAGTGCAGGTGGGGAAACTCCGCCTCGACGAGGACGTGAATCAAAAGCTCGTCTCGTGGAAAGTGCCGGGGAATGAGTTGACGAGGGAGCAGGAGGTCACCTTGCGCGGTCTGCTCAGCCACAGTGCCGGGCTGACCGTGCACGGCTTCGGCGGGTACGCGCGGGACGCTCTGGTGCCTACGCCTGTCCAAATTCTTGACGGGGCGAAACCCGCGAACTCAGCCGCGATCAGGGTGGACATCCGTCCAGGCACGAAGTTCCGGTATTCGGGGGGCGGCTACACCGTCACGCAGCAACTTCTCGAAGATGTCACGGGAAAACCGTTCCCGCAATTAATGAAGGAGAGCGTACTCGAAAAAGTCGGCATGACGAACAGCACCTTTGAGCAACCGCTGCCGGGCGGGCGTTGGAGGCGGGCAGCCGTCGGTCACCGCCCTGATGGGGAAGAGGTGAAAGGCAACTGGCACACATACCCCGAAATGGCTGCGGCCGGGTTGTGGACGACGCCTTCTGATCTGGCCCGCTTCGCCGTCGAGGTGCAAAAGTCTCTCGCCGGAAAGTCGAGGAAGGTACTCTCTCAGGAGATGACAAAACAGATGCTCACCCCGCAGATCGGCGGCTGGGGGCTGGGGTTTGCGCTGGCGGGCGAAGGGGCGTCCGCGCGCTTCAGCCACGGTGGGTCCAACGAGGGCTACAGGTGTTTGTTGGTGGCCTACAAAAATACCGGACAGGGCGCGGTGGTGATGACCAACTCCGACAGGGGGGCGGGACTGGCCGAGGAAGTGCTGCGGAGTATCGCTAAAGAATACGGGTGGACTGACTACCTTCACAGAGAGAAGCTTCTGGCTCCCATCGATCCTAAAGTTTACGGAGCCTACGTCGGGCAATACGAGCTTGCCCCTGATTTTATTCTGACCGTCACCGCGGAAGAAGGTAAGTTAACGGCCCAAGCTAAGGGACTATCGAAACTCGAATTGTTTCCCGAGTCGGAGACGCAGTTTTTCCTGCTCGCCGTGGCCGCCGAGATCGCATTCATCAAAGATGACAAGGGGCAGGTGACTCATCTGATCC